>JAFCZI010000005.1 GCA_019314425.1 Deltaproteobacteria bacterium
TCTTCAAAAATTGATTGGCAAAACGAGGAATTTCGGCTGATTTTCAGCGAAGCTTTTTGACGACGACACCTACTCTTTCATAAATGTTGAAAGATAAACTCAGTGATGACGTGGTCGGGAATTGCTGATGGGGTGGTCAATTTTCGGTTGTCATTCCTACGATTTTCCAGGAAGTCGAAAAACAATCAAGATTCAAATGGCAGATTTATTTTACTGAGGGAGTTGTTTTTTGCTGGAAATATGATATCCTTTTTCCCTACATGAATCATTAAGGAGCGAAAAATGGGTAGCTGGGTAAGCTTGTTCAAGGCGTGGGGCGGGTCGTTGGGAAAAGCCCGGAATCAGGTTTTGACCGGGAGTCTGTGGATCATTACGATAATTATGCTAACCCTTTTTTCGTCCGTGCATGTCGTTTACGCTCAGGGGGTAAAAAACCCGTCCTTTCATGAATGGCTCAAAGGGGTTCGCCAGAAGGCCCGTGCAGCGGGCGTTTCCCCAGAAGTCCTGGACCGGGCGTTTCGGCGCCTGAAGCCTATTTCCAGAGTGGTCAAACTGGACCGCTCACAACCCGAATTTAAACGGACCTTCAAACGATATCTGAGCCGTGTGGTTTCCGGGAGGACCGTCTGGGACGGTCGACGTCTGTACCGCGAACGCCGGGATCTTCTGAAAAAGATTGGAGATCAATACGGGGTTGAACCCCAGTATATTGTAGCCCTTTGGGGAATTGAAACCCGATATGGCCGGATTACGGGCGGATATCCGGTAATCGCCGCCCTGGCGACGCTGGCCTATGATGGTCGGCGCGGTGCTTTTTTCAGGGGGGAACTGATTCGCGCCCTCAAGATTCTTGAGGAGGGACATATTGAGCTGGAAGACATGGATGGCTCCTGGGCGGGCGCCATGGGGCAGGTTCAGTTCATGCCGTCATCTTTTCTGAGTTATGCGGTGGATTATGATGGTGATGGTCGAAGAGACATATGGGACAGTGTGCCCGATGCGCTGGCATCCGCCGCCAATTACCTGTCAAGATCCGGATGGAAGAAAAACCAGGGGTGGGGGGGGGAAGTCTCTTTGCCTGCGGGGTTCAGTAAAAATTTGGTGGGAGAAAGCAGCAAGAAAACCCTTAAAGAATGGCAACAACTGGGCGTTACCGGGAAGGGTGTTGCGGGAAAACCGGACCTGCAGGCGTACCTGGTGCAACCCAACAAAAACGGAGATCCCATAGTCCTGGCATATCCCAATTATGGTGTGATCCTGAAATGGAACCGATCCAATTATTTTGCCATCGCGGTGGGCACACTGGCGGATCGGATTGCCGCACCATAATTTTCAATTATACTCCCGGGTTTTCTTGAATTCCACCTCCGGCCATTGTTCCATCACATGCTCCAGCCGCCACTGACTCGGGCCCAGGAACGTCAATTCTTTCTCCGCATCAAGGGCCAGATAAGCGGCATTTTCCTGCTGAAATTCCTTAAAGCGTTTGGGATCGTCGCAGCTCACCCAGCGTGCCACGGCCAGCCCCATGGGTTCATAAACCGTGTCGGCCCCATATTCCTGTTTGAGCCGACTGGCGGTAACGTCAAATTGAAGGACGCCCACCGCCCCCAGAATGTAGTCACTGGTGCCCAAAGGACGAAATACCTGGGTGGCCCCCTCTTCCGCCAGCTGATGCAGACCCTTCTGCAACTGCTTTGATTTCATCGGGTTTTTTAGGCGTATGCGCCTGAAGTGTTCTGGGGCGAAGTTGGGAATTCCGGTAAACTTGAGGGGTTCTTTTTCTGTAAAGGTGTCTCCGATTTTGATGGTACCGTGGTTGTGGATGCCGATGATGTCTCCGGGGTATGCTTCCTGAACATTTTCACGGGCTTGGGCCATGAATATGGTGGCATTGGCAATGGTGATTTCCTTACCGATGCGGTGATGAATCACCTTCATGCCCCGCCTGAATGTGCCGGAACAAATCCGCAAAAATGCGATGCGGTCCCGATGGGCCATGTCCATATTGGCCTGAATCTTAAAAACAAATCCCGAAAAGTCCGATTCGTATGGCGATACTTCCCGTGTCAGGGTGACGCGGGGCGCGGGGCGCGGCGACATTTCAACAAATGTGTCCAGCAATTCCTTTACGCCGAAGTTGTTAATGGCGCTGCCAAAAAAAACAGGCGTTTGATTTCCCTTCAGGTAGTGCTTCAGATCAAAGGGATTGGCGGCGCCGTCCAGCAATTCCACATCATCACGGAGTTCATCGGCCTGGTTGCCGAGCAATTCGTTGAGACGGGGATCGGCAAGATCCTCTATCATCAAGCCTTCCTGCGACACGGAAGACTGCCCCGGTTTGAAAAGATGCAGCCCCCGGTGATGACGATTGTAGACCCCTTTAAAGGCTTTCCCCATTCCGATGGGCCATGACAGGGGTACGCACTCGATTTGCAGCTTTTCCTCAATGTCACTCAAAAGATCCAGCGGGGACAATCCTTCCCGGTCCAGTTTGTTAATGAAGGTGATGATGGGGGTGTTTCGCATGCGGCACACCTCCATGAGCTTTTCCGTCTGGGGTTCCACGCCTTTGGCGCTGTCGATGACCATCAGGGCGCTGTCCACGGCTGTAAGTACGCGATAAGTGTCCTCAGAAAAGTCCTGGTGGCCCGGGGTATCCAGAAGATTAATCTCGAAGTCCCGGTAATTGAATTTCATGGCACTGGTGGTGACGGAGATGCCCCTTTCCTGCTCAATACGCATCCAGTCGCTGGTGGCATGTCGCGCGGCTTTTCTGGCCTTGATGGCGCCGGCCTGTTGAATGGCGCCGCCAAAGAGCAGCAGTTTTTCCGTGAGGGTTGTTTTGCCGGCGTCGGGATGGCTGATAATACCGAAATTTCGCCGCCGATCCACTTCCTGTTTGTGCTGTTTGCTCATTCTTTAAAATAGCCTCAATTTTGATAGCGTTGTAAAAAGTCACAAATCCACCTGTAGATGGCGTTGTAAAAGGTGCCATATACAAGGCGTAGTGGTTTTTCAGGATCGTAGGCATACAATGTAGTATGTTGAGATTCTGAAAAATCACTGCAACGCAGTAGATGGGACTTTTTACGGCGCCATCAATATTAACGTAAAAAAAACGGGCTCTGGGAGAGCCCGGTCGCCAGCCGATAATATAATGCGTTTAGCGCAAAGGTCAATGGGCATCCACTGTGAAAACCCGCTGATCCTTGACACTTGTTCGTCCGCCTGCTATCGATAGCGCAATGACCCATTGATTAAAGGAGAGACATGCATGACGTTTGCATCCACTGCCGAACCGCCCCTCACACCCCCTGAAAATGCCCTCTGGTTTTTGTTCCGGGAGCAACGTCTTCTGGTGATGCAGAAAGGCGATAAAGCCAAAATACCGAAAACCCGGGAACTGGAAAAGGTCCGGTTTTCTCCTAGAGTGAAACGGTTTTTCGGTATGTTAAATGATCAGCCCTGCTATGCGGCGGAATTGAGCGACAACGAACCGATCCCCAAAGGTCTTTTACCCATGAAACTGCGTCAGGTGTTTCAGCAGTTTGACGCGGATGGCGTCCAGGCGGTAGGGTTGGCCAGCCACTTGCTGGCCTGGCATCGAAATCATGAATACTGCGGTAAATGTGGGAAACCCACAAAAGACAAGGCGGACGAACGGGCCAAGGTCTGCCCGGAATGCGGATTGGTCAATTATCCGCGGCTTTCTCCGGCCATTATTGTCGCTGTTGTCAGGGATGGAAAAATCCTCCTGGGTCGTTCATCCCGATTTCCAAAGTCATTTTACAGTGTTCTGGCGGGGTTTGTGGAACCGGGTGAAAGGCTTGAAGATTGCGTCAGGAGGGAAGTGCTTGAGGAGGTGCGCATTTCGGTCAAGAATATTCGCTATTTTGGGAGCCAGCCCTGGCCATTCCCCGATTCCCTGATGGTGGGATTTACGGCTGAATACGCGGGTGGCGAAATACGGACGGACGGCGTGGAAATCTCCCATGCGGACTGGTTTGCGCCGGATAGTCTTCCGCTGCTCCCCCCCGGCATCAGCATTTCACGGGAATTGATTGATTGGTTTACGGCAAGGGTCTGATCTGTTCTCCGCATTTCAAAACATGCAGGAGGAAGTGGTGAAAAAGGTGGCATTTAAAACAGCCAAAACCGGCCTCGGGAAGCTAAGGTTGATGGTCTCGTAAAAAGTCACGAATTTATCTTCAGGTGGCGTTGCAAAAAAATCCATATACAAGGCGTAGTGGCTTTTCAGGATCGTCGGGCATACATGTCGTATGTTGAGATTCTGAAAAATCACTGCAACGCAGTAGGTGGGACTTTTTACGGCGCCATCAAGGTTCAGGCAGGGCAGGGCGCACTTTCAATGGGAACTCTTTCCGAATTTTAACCAGGCCCGGCTTGGCCCCTCTGGGTTTTGTTACGTACCGGGCCTGGGTACACGAGACTGGTGCCAAGCCGCCGTTTCGCGCTTTGCTGTAATAGGCGGCGATGGCGGCGGCTTGTTTGAGGGTCTCGCGGCCAGCTTCTTTTCCTTTCTCGACCTTCAGTACCACGTGGCTGCCGGGCATACCCCGCACATGAAACCAGAAATCATTGGGTTTTGCCAGTTTGATGCTGAGATGATCGTTGTCGACATCCGTTTTCCCGGCAAGCACTGTCCAACCCCCCGGCAGTTCATGTTCAATGATGTTATACTGAGAGGGCAAGAAGGCTACTTTCCGGGCACGATAATACGGGGATTATCCGCTTTTGGTTGCTGTTCCTGCTGCTGTGCCTGCATCTGTTTCGCCCTTTCCATCATCTCTTCCATCGCTTTTTTCATGGCGCCGGGGAATTCGTCGATGGCTGCTTCCAGCGTGGCGGCTTGCAACGGTGTATGAATGGGAACAAGCCCCTGATGGGAGCGGAGCTGGGTATGTCCCACGAATAGGGTCTGGCGGCTTTCGTCTTCGGTTCCATCCGGTTTGATGGGCGTAAGGCACCTGATGGACCCTACCTGAAGATCCGTAACGGACTCCTCCCGACATAGGTTTTGTTTGTTGAAGTCAAAGTTGACTTGGTTCTGGCCGTTAGCGGTCATTAGATTTCTCCCTGAGAGTTTTGAAAAAAAAGATCGTTCTTAGCATGTTGCGTCACTATTGGGTTTCAGATATCATTTCGAGATCCAAATAGCAACCCCCGGGCGCTCGTTTTCTTACGGGTCGATCATCACCCGCTCAACGCGAGGAATGTTCTGATTCAGAAATTTTTCGCCAAATACCCTGAATCTTTCGGGGTCATCCGTGGTGCGATAAGTGACGGTTTTGTTTCTGGGGATCAGGGCCTCTATTTCCGGGTGCCGGGTTAAATAATCCTCCAACTTGTACGCGACGATTTCGGGGCCGTTCAACACGCGGCAGTTTTTCCCCATGATCCGTTCGATATCCTTTTCCAGAAAACGGTAGTGGGTACATCCCAGGATGAGGGTATCGATTTTCTTCCGTTTCAAACGGGACAGGTATTTCTTGAGAATCATGTTGGATTCCGGTTTCCCCACCCAGCCTTCTTCCACCAGGGGGACCAGAAGTGGACATGCCTGCTCGTAAATTTTGAGCTCAGTTCTCAGCTTTCGCAATTCTTCTTCATAGACCCTTGATTCAGTGGTGGCCTGCGTGCCGATGACGCCGATTCGGCCGTAGCGCGTCGATTCAACAGCGGATTCGGCCAGGGGAATCACAACCCCCAGGACACGACGGTCCGGATAGTTCACCGGCAGCCACTCCTGTTGGATTTTGCGAAGCGCTTTGGTTGAAGCCGTGTTACAGGCAAGAACAATGACCATGCACCCTTTGCTGAACAGAAAATTTACCGCTTGACGGGTGTACGTATAGATGACCTCCTGGCTTTTGCTGCCATAGGGCGTACGGGCGCTGTCACCCAGATAGAGATAATCGTATGCTGGAAGCTTTTTCAAAAATGCGCTCAAGATAGTGAGCCCGCCAAATCCTGAATCAAAAACACCGATCATAATGATATGACCTCCTTTTCCCCACTGGTTTCACCCTGATGACCTCAATCTGTCAAGAAAAAAATCCATTTCCCTCAACACCACCGGTGCCCGTAGTCCCACAATAGCGTCCCAAAGGTCTTGACATCTCAAAATTTGAGCCCACTTTATGGGGGTGTTTTTTTGAAGAAAATGTAAAACGAGACCTTTGAAATCTGAAAGAGGAGACGATATGTCAGGAAAGCAAGAGACCCATGAGTTTAAGACGGAAATTCAGCAGATGCTGAATCTTATTATCAATTCTTTGTATTCCAATCGGGATATATTCCTGAGGGAGCTGATCTCAAATTCATCGGATGCCATCGACCGGCTGCGGTTTAAAGCACAGACCGATGCGGAAATCCTGGGCGATGACACCGATTTTTTCATCCGAATCACCCCCGACAAAGAGAAAAAGACCCTTGAAATAACGGACAACGGTATTGGCATGACCCGTGACGAGGTCATGGAGAATATCGGCACCATCGCTAAAAGCGGTACTGCAGCATTTATGGCGGCCCTTGAAAAATCGAAGAAGGAGGACGCTCTGGCCCCCGATCTCATCGGGAAATTCGGGGTTGGTTTCTACAGTGCGTTTATTGTAGCCAATAAAGTGACCCTGACCACGAAGGCAGCGGGTTCGGATACCGCCGTCCGGTGGGAGTCCAAAGGAGATGGGTCCTACACCATTGAGGAAGTTGAGAAAGCGGGGCGGGGAACCACCATTCTCCTTGAGCTGAAAGATCTCGAAGAGAAAGCCGATAACGATTATACGGATGAATGGGCGATCCGTCAGACCGTGAAAAAGCATTCGGACTTTGTCCGGTATCCCATTCTGATGGAGGTGGACAAAACCGAACCCATTCCCGAAGCGGAACAGCTCAAGGGCACCGATGGGAAACCCCTCTCCGCCACACGGAAAGTGCGGGAGGACGAAACCCTCAACTCCATGAAGGCCATCTGGACCCGGCCCAAGTCCGAGATTAAAGAAGAGGAATACAAGGAGTTTTACAAACACATCAGCCATGACTGGAACGACCCCCTGTCCCATATTCATGTGAAACTAGAAGGGGTGGTGGAATACACCATGCTCCTGTTTGTTCCGGAAAAGGCGCCTTTTGATTTTTTCACGGTCGAACGAAAGCATGGCATCCGGCTTTTTTCCCGCCGGGTGTTCATCATGGAGAACTGCAAGGATCTGATCCCCGAATACCTGCGGTTCATCAAAGGCGTCGTGGATGCCATGGATTTGAACCTGAACGTCAGCCGTGAAATATTGCAGCAGGACAAAATGGTTCGAAACATTCGAAAAAACATCATCAAAAATGTGCTGAATCATCTTGGGGAGATGGACAAGGAGACTTACGAAAAATTCTTTGACGCTTTTGGCATGGTGTTAAAAGAGGGCATCCATTCGGATTTTGAAAACAAGGACAAGATTGCGGATCTGGTACGCTACAAAACCACTAAGTCGGGCGGCAAGTATGTTTCCCTCAAGGAGTATATGGTCAACATGAAGCCGGATCAGGAAGGGATCTATTATATAACCGGGGAAAATATCGCCACCCTTATCAATAGCCCCCACCTGGAAAAGCTGAAGGATAAGGCCTATGAAGTGCTGCTCATGAGCGACCCCATCGACGAATGGGTGGTACAGGCTTTGACCGAATATGACAAAAAACCCCTCATAAGTGCTGAAAAAGGGGATTTAAAAATCGATGATGACAAGAAAAAAGAGGAGAAGACGAAAGACCTGAATTCCCTCTTTGAATTCATCCAGAGCGAGCTGCATGAGAAGGTCAAAGAAGTGCGGTCGTCAACACACCTCAAGGATTCCGTGGCCTGCCTTTCCAGCGATGAAGGGGAGATGAGCGCCTACATGGAAAAGATCATGAAGGCCACCGGCAATGTCGGCCCCGACGCTAAACGGGTGCTGGAGCTGAACGTGGACCATCCGGCGGTCGGTAAAATGAAGGAAATGTTTGAAAGCAACAAGAAAGACCCCAAGCTGAAAGATTACAGTCAGCTGCTCTTCGATATGGCGGTGATCGGCGAGGGTGGAAAAATCGATAACCCGTCCCGTTTCAACAAACAGGTGGGCGAATTGCTGACCGGCGCCCTTTAATCCCGAACCCTTCATTCCCAATTCAAAAAAAACGGCCGTCTTTTTTCATGAAGGACGGTCGTTTTTTGTTGGCTCGGCTGGCCGTGGATTTTAGGCTCTTAGCGGAGGGATTTGCGATGTATTTAAGCTCTTTGAATTCTATGAGCATTTTCCAATATCAAAAAACAAAAAACATTACCCCAAAGAGACTTGGGTGGGCATCGTAAAATCAAGCACTTATCCGGATCGAGTCGGGATCTCCATTTTTTTCACCCCAGGCGAAGGAATATGCCGGAATATATTGATTTTATTGGAGAATGTTGAACGCGCTTATTGCTGGGATTGTTTTCCAGCATGCATCCATTGGAACTGCGAAGCATGATCAAAGAAATTTTTGAGGAAACACCGTAGCTTGGCGAGCGCTGTAATGATGGCAATGGCCCTTGGTCATGTAAGAGCCGACCGCATCGAGCAAATGCGCTCCCCATTTTGCCGCCATGTCGCACTGTCAAGACTGGCATCCGCTTTTTTTGGGGCCCAGCGGACTAGCAAGCTCGGCAAAAAACGGTACAGCGCAAACCTCTCGTCCACACGGTTGTTGACAAAAACAATTGTATGGTTAAAAATAGTGGCTGGCGATGCCGTTCAGTCAAGTTGAAAATCCCCAGGAGAAATTATGTATACACCTATGGCCATATCCGGTTTAACCGTTGATCCTATCACCAACAGTCCGATTGTCATCCTTAAGGAGATTGATGGGGATGGCACCCTTCCCATATGGATCGGTTTGTTGGAGGCCACGGCCATTGCCAGCGAACTGGAAGGGATTAAGTTTTCCAGACCCATGACCCATGATCTCTTGAAAAACATGATGGATATGGTTCATGTCAAGGTCAGCAAAATTGAGGTCTGTGATCTCAAGGATAATACGTACTATGCGCGCATAAATTTTGAGTTCAACGGCAAGCAAATGTCCATTGACGCCAGACCCAGCGATGCCATTGCCCTCTCACTCAGGTTGAACGTGCCTATTTTTGTTTCGGAAGACGTCATCAGCCGGTCAACCCAGATCGATTTGAAAGCCGTGGCCCAGGATAAGACTGAAAAAGGGAAAAAGTGGCAGGAAATCCTGGAAAACCTGGAGCCTGACGACTTTGGAAAATACAAGATGTAAGGGAAAGATGAACGTCGAACATCCAACGTCCAACATCGAACGTTGAATGAGAAAAAAGAAGGATCAGAAATGGCCGTTGAAGGTTCGCCATTGGGCGTTTGCTTTTCATTCGATGTTGGACGTTCGATGTTCGATGTTCATCTTTCAAAAAAAATCCTCGGGTCACCCCGTCACTTAACATGGTTTCGTTTTCCCTGTCTTATGTGGCGCCATATATCGCATCATAACCGCCTCATACCTCGACCTATGACCCTGATCAACAAAAGAAAGCTGTTCTATCTCCTGGGAGCGGGTATCATCGCCTTCTGGCTGGTGATGGTGGCATTACTGATCCGCAAAACGCATTTCCATGAAGTTGATCCGGCTGCGGAGATCTCGATTCAGGCGGAACTCGAATCCGCCGAACGATTTCAGCATGATTGGATGGAGATCTATCTCAAGGGGAAAAAGGTCGGTTTTTCTGAAACCCGGGTAAGCCCGCTCGGCGAGGATCAACTGATTGAAGAAAAAATGGTGTTGGCGCTGAACCTGATGGGGCAGCCGAGCGTCATGCGTATGACCACCCGGGCCGTGGTGGACAAAGGGTTTGCGCTGAAACAGTTTCGGCTGGTCATTGATTCCGGGGTGGTTCGTTTCCGCGTATCGGGAAAAGTTGAAGCAAACCGCATGGTCGTGGAAACGGGTGAAGGCGACCGAAAGAGGGATCATCTGATTCCGCTCTCCGGCCCCCTGACCATCGGCGCCGGCCTTCCGGGATTTTTCAAAGGGCGTGCGCTCGGAATCGGCGATGAATTTCAATTCACCTTCTTCGACCCTTCCATCCTTTCTCACAAGGAAATGCTGATCAAGGTCACCGGAAAAGCGGTCATTTCCGTAAACGGCCGCGCATATCCCGCCTTCCGTCTGGAAACAAAGGTTTGGGGACAGACGTTGGTTTTCTGGCTCAATGAAGAAGGGGTTTTATTGAAAGAAGAGGGGTTTATGGGATTGACCCTGATCCGGTCCGACAAGGACCGTGCGCCGTTTGATGTGGATGGCTCGGCGGGGGCTGACCTTTATGATGCTGCCGCCATTGTGGTAAAACAGACCTTGAAACAGCCCCGTGAAATCAACTATCTGAAAGTCAGGGTGGCAGGGCTTCGGGATACCGGTTTTAACCTGTCGGTCTTGAATGAGGGGCGGCAAAAGTTGAGTGAGGATACGCTGGAGATCCTTCAGGAAAGCGTGCCTTCGAGTGCCCCTTCAAAGTTATCAAAAGCGCATATAACGCCCCACATGAAACCCTTTATGTTACCCGGAATTAATGTTCAGAGTGATGACCGCGCCCTCGTTGAAAAGACCAGGGAAATTGCGGGGGAAGAGACAGATTTTAGGGTGGTGGCGCGAAAGTTAATGGCGTGGGTATATGAAAATGTCGAAAAACGGCCCGTTGTCAGTGTCCCTGACGCCCTGGCGGTTCTGGAAACAAAGGTGGGCGACTGCAACGAACATGCGGTATTGTTGACGGCGCTCCTTCGGGCTGCCGGGATTCCTGCTCGGGAGTGTGTGGGGATTGTTTACACGGACCATCGATTCTTCTATCATGCGTGGACCGAAGCGTATCTTGATCGCTGGATCTCCATGGATGCCACGCTCAACCAGATGCCCACCGATGCGACCCATATCAAACTGGTCCACGGGGGACTGGAGAAACAGGCTGAACTGATGCCCCTGATGGGCAAACTGCAATTGGACGTCGTGGACTATACTCATGATTGATGGCGCCGTAAAAAGTCCCATCTACTGCGTTGCAGTGATTTTCCAGAATCTTCATGTATGCCTACGATCCTGAAAAACCACTACGCCTTGTATATGGAACCTTTTACAACGCCATCTGTAGATAGATCCGTGACTTTTTACGAGACCATCATGATTCGATTGATTAATCTTTCCAAAAGGTACAAATCCCTCCGGGCCGTTGACGGGATCAATCTGGAGATAAAACAGGGTGCCCGTTTCGGGTTTCTGGGGCCCAATGGCGCGGGAAAGACGACGACCATCAAAATGATGGCCAGCGTTTTGATGCCCAGCGACGGTCAGATTATAATTAACGGCCATGACCTGGCAAAAGACCCGGTCGCCGCCAAAAAATGCGTGGGGTTCATCCCCGATCGGCCGTTTCTTTATGAAAAGCTCACAGGTCTGGAATTTCTTCATTTCGTGGGGGGACTTTACGGCCTCGCCAATGACGGCGAGCTGAACCACCGCATCAGTGAATTGCTGGACCTTTTTGGTCTGGCCCGGTGGGGGGAGGAATTGATTGAGGGCTATTCTCACGGGATGAAACAACGTCTGGTCATGTGCGGGGCCCTGGTGCATCGACCGAAAGTGTTGATTGTGGATGAGCCCATGGTGGGGTTGGATCCCCGGGGGGCCAGGCTGGTTAAGGATATCTTCAAGGATCAGGTCGAAAACGGCGCCACCCTGTTCATGTCAACCCATTCCCTGGATGTGGCCCAGGAAATCTGTGATGAAATCGCCATTATTCAGGAGGGTCGGCTGATCGCGCAAGGAACCAGTGAAACCCTTCGCCGACAAGCCGGCATAGACGGTAATCTGGAGGAGGTCTTTTTGAGGTTGACCGAAGAGAAAGAGGATTTGCATGGGCCATCTGATGCTTCTACTACGCCCCGGAATCCTGGGGCTTAAGAACCGGTTGGGCCGAACCCATGGGGCGGGATTCAAAAAACCGCTTTTCATGGGGGGGCTGGGACTTGTCTTCGGTCTGATTCTGTTTGTGCTCTCTTCCCGGGTGCTGGTCTATTTTCAATCCGTTGAGATGATCGGCGATCTCCTGGCGAAAGAGCTCTTGAGTATGGTGTTTCTGACGTTTTTTTCGTTGCTCATTTTCAGCAATATCATCACGGCCTTATCCACCCTGTACCTGTCCAAAGATCTTGAGTTCTGCCATTCGGCGCCGGTGTCCGTGGCGGTGCTTTTTTCGGCTCGGGCGTTCAGCACCTTCTTAAACAGTTCCTGGATGGCGCTGATTTTTGCCATCCCGATTCTTGGCGCCTATGGTTATGTCTATGCCCCCGGTGTGGGTTTCTACGTCAGCCTCCTGCACCTGATGGTGGCCATGGGCCTCATGGCTTCAGGCCTGGGCATTCTTCTGACCATGATCCTGGTCCACATTTTTCCGGCCCAGCGGACCCGGGACGTGATTCTGCTGCTGTCTATCCTCATGGTTGTGGGGCTGTATCTCCTGTTTCGGTTCTTGAGGCCCGAAAGGCTGGTCGATCCGGACCAGGCGCTATCGGTAATGCACTACATATCGGCACTTAAAACCCCTGATTCGCCCTACCTTCCCACCCATTGGATCACGGAAATCCTGTGGGGGCGTCTGCAAGGGGGTGAAAGGGCAGGGGAGGGCTTTTACCTGGCTCTTACCTGGTCCACCGCGCTGTCTCTGCTGGTCTTGAACATCTGGACGGCCAGTCTCATCTATTTTGGCGGGTTTTCCAAGGCCCAGGAGGCCAAGAAAAGGCTCATGGGCGGAAAGCGGATTCTTGACCTGTTGATCCGGGTCGTCACAAAACCGTTTCAGTCGGATCTGTCTGTGATGATGGCCAAGGATATCCGGGTTTTTTTCAGGGATAATACCCAGTGGTCCCAGTTGTTGCTCCTCTTTGCCCTGGTGGTGGTGTATGTGTATAATTTCAAGGTGCTGCCGTTGGAGAAAAGCCCGTTGCCCCTGGACTTTCTTCAAAATGGACTGGCTTTTCTGAACATGGGACTGGCGGGTTTCGTCCTGGCGGCGGTGGGGGTACGGTTTGTTTTCACGGCGGTTAGCGCTGAGGGCGAAGCCTTCTGGATACTGCGGTCTTCTCCCATGAGCTTTAGGCGTTACCTGTGGGGAAAGTACTTTTTCTTCCTGGTTCCCATGCTTTTTCTGGGGCTGGTGTTGATTGTGGTGACCAACGATTTTCTTGAAGCCACCCGGTTTATGAGGTTCCTTTCTTCGGGAACCATGTTTCTGATGATATTTGGCATCGTGTCTCTCGGTATCGGCTTTGGCGCCATGTATCCCAGGTTTGACCATGAAAATATCGGACAGGTGGCAACCGGATTCGGGGGCCTTCTGTATATGATGGTGAGTGCCTTGTTTATCGGCGCTGTTGTGGTTCTGGAGGCCGGTCCGGTGTACCTCCTGTTTATGTCGGAAATGAAAGGCCGTCCCATATCCATCCTGGAAAAGGTTTACATGGTATTGTCTTTTGCGGGCGTGCTGGCCCTTACCGCGACGGCCGTAATAAAACCCATGGGGTTGGGAGTTAAGGGCATCGGCAAAAAATAAATACACCATCTGGCTTGTCCTTTGGCCCGTCTGCTGCGTTACATCCACCGGCACATATACAAATATGCACTGGCGAATGCGCCTTACATACGAACCAAAATACGGCGCAATCTGGCGCATTTATTTTTTCCGAGATCCTAAAACCCTGATGGCATCCGGGTCACAGGAATAGAAAATGGGTAAACATTACTTCGAATACACCGGCAATGTACACATCCATACCCGTTATTCGGATGGCGCAAAAACCGTGTCCGAAATCGCCCGGTACGCGGCGTTGGCAAATCTTGATTTTATGATTGTCAATGATCACGATTATATGGCAAAAACCCTTCATGTTGAAGATGAGGGGTATTATGGCGGTGTGCTGGTCCTGATGGGCCTTGAATTGGGAAGGCGGTTTCACCACTACCTGGCCTTTGGTTTGAATGAGATGGTTCGTGGGAAAGGGCTGAGGCCCCAATCGGTCATTGATCGCGTGAACGAAAAGGGTGGTTTCGGGTTTCTGGCCCATCCTTTTGAAAAGGGGATGCCATTCCGGGATAACCGCATCGCCTACACCTGGAACGATCTTTCGGTGACCGGTTACACGGGAATCTGTATCTGGAATTTTTCATCCCGATGGAAAGAGCGGGTTAGAACCGCCCTGCAGGGTCTCTTTTTTCTGCTGTTCAAGGCCTGGACCCTGAAAGGTCCCAGCCGGAAAACTCTCCTGTTCTGGGACAACGGTTGTGCCGCGCGACGGGTGGTGGCCATTGGCGGTTCCGATGCCCATGGCACGCTCTTTCGCTGGGGGCCGTTTTGCTTTACCCCCCTGTCTTACCGCGACGGGCTTTCATCCATCAATATTCACCTGTTGCTGGATCATCCCCTGGCAAAGGACCCCACTGACGCAGGAAAACAAGTCTACGGCGCCATGAAAGAAGGTCGGCTTCATATTGCACACGACCGTCTGGCATCTTCCGAAGGGTTCAGTTTTTTTTATGCCTGTGACGGGGGACCGACCCTGGAAATGGGGGAAGAAAGGGCGTTTCAACCGGGCACTCTTTTTGTGGAAACACCGCGTAAGGGGGCGATCCGTTTGTTGAGAAACGGTACGTTGGTGGCCCGGCGGACCGGCGTTCGCTTTTCCCTGGTGGTTGATAAACCCGGCGTCTACCGTGTTGAAGTCTACCGCCGGGTGCCTTTTTTCGGCCTTCGTCCCTGGATTTTTTCGAACCCCGTTTATTTGCGGTAAGGGATCATCCCTCCAGTGCCGCCGTTGCAATATCCAGGTTATAAGCCTGGTTGGGATCGAAATCATTCTTCTGTTCATACATGGCGGAAGCCTGCTGTATGGCTTCGTAGGGGATCCATCCATGTTCCTCCCACAGCTTGGAATCATCGGAACTCCATAACCTGAAATGGACCATGCCGTCTTTTTTCTGAACATACATGCGGACTTTCTTGTTTTGTGGAAATGGATAATAGTATTTCCCGCGGTCGTCTTTCATCTGTTTTACTCCCTAATCTTAAAATATATCTCACGCAAAGGCGCTAAGGCGCAAAGAAAGAAAAAAATGATGCAAACGCTTTGCGGCTTAGCACCTTTGCGTGAGTCCTTTTTGACTGTGTTTATTCCACCTCAAACGATTTTATAGAAAATTTTCGTTCCGATTTCAATCAAATGTCAGAGAATAAGCGATTGTTTAGCGGTTTACGCGAAAGCGTGAGATAAGCTTTTGAAGCGGTTTCTCAAGAATCTCAAGGATGTCTGCCATTTTCATGATTCTGCAGGCCACATAAAGAAGGCACAAAAACAGTACTCCCAGCCCCAAACACGTCAAAAGCGCGCCGGAAAAGGTGGTGGCATCCAAGCCTGAGAAAACGATTCGTCTGATGGCTTCAAGCGCCGATCCCAGAAAAATGCTCAACAGCATCATCTTGAAGACCGCGCCGTAGACGTGACGGCTGTTCTTGTTCTGGGTGCGCCGGTTCCAGCAGACGTAAAGTAAAGCAACCTGCATAAACGCGGAAACGGATACCCCCAGGGCCACGCCGGATACGCCCATCCGTTGCATGCTCAACATATAAACGGGGATACTCAGCAGCACAGCAGCTGTCCCCAGAAGAGCCGGAAAAAGGGTATTCTGCAAGGCATAGTACCCCCGTATCACTATGGTCTGGGCCGAAAAGGCGAAGGCGCCCAGCAGTAGAAAAGGCAGAAGATGGGCGGTTAACGCGGTTGCCTCGGCATCAAAGCGGCCCCGCTGGAAGAGCATGAAAACCACTTCATGACGGACGACCATGAGAAAGACGGAAAAGGGGATGACCATCGAGAGGGCACGCACCGTTCGGTCCAGCAATCGGTTCATTTCGAGCATGCGCCCTTCCGTGGCCAGACGGGATATGAACGGGTAAAATGCGGTCCCGACGGCCTGGCCGAAGACGCCCACAAGAATGAATGTAATCCTGAGCCCATAGTTAAGGGCCGCTACGGCGCCTCGAGGCATATAGGAACCGAAGAACCTGAAAAAGAACTCCGTGGAAAAGGTCATGGTGAGACCCAGGATAAGGGGAAGGGTCAGAAGGAAATAATGCTTCAAATCCGGATGGGTCCATTCAAAGCAAAACTTGAACCGCATGCCGAGACGTGCGGCCCCAAACCACTGTACTGCAAAATTCCCCGCCACAGCGCCTCCGAGCACACCCCACGCGAACCCTTCAATGCCGATCCAGGGGGCTACAAGACCGCCCGTGATAATGCCCAGATTATAGAGGAGGGGGGCCAGCGCGGGAATGAGGAAATGTTCCTTTGAAAACTGTACGGCCATGAAAAGCCCTCCCGTAAAGAAAAAGAACTGGGCCGGCAGGACAATGCGGGTCATTCGGATGGTGAGGGCTTTGATGGCTGGATCGTCAATGCCCGGCGCGAACAGTGCCACGAGGTGATCCGCAAAAAAACAGGCCGCAACAATAAAGAGGAGCAGCAGACTTCCAAACGAGGAAATGATGAGGGAGAAAATCCGCCATCCTTCTGTTTCCCTGTTGCTGACCAGATATTTGTTGAAAATGGGGATGAACGTAATGGAGAGAAAGCCCGTAGCCGCTACATGATTCAGGATTTCCGGCAGCACAAACGCCATCTGGTAGGCGTCTACCGCCGCCCCGGTTCCGCCCACATAGGCAATGACCACCTCGCGAAGCAGTCCGATGACCCGGCTCAAAAGGACCGAGGCCATCATGATGAGGGATGCGATGCCGATCTTCTGATAAAGGGAGCCCGGCTTTCCGGTGTTTTCTTCCGCTATGGTTTCTTCTGTTGCGGTCATGTTAACGCCGTTTGACGGATGGGTTCATGCGGGGATTGACATGGATAATTGAAAGGTGGCTTCCAGTATGTCAAAAGTGGCGCGGTATATTCGATTGTTCTGACTTTGCCGGGAGCCCGCCACGTTCAAAATACCAATGTGTTGCTTCTTTATCCATGCGTGAATGGATTGGGCGGCACTGAAGCGGCTGGTTTGGAGCAGGTCCACATGAAGCCAGGGTCGGCCGTTTTTCAGGGCCATTCTTCCTGTTAACAGGGAACCACCGGTCAGTTTTCCGTGGGAGAATATGAGGGTTGCGTCAGCGTCGATCACATTCTGCTCGGTACGGCGGGCATAATCGGTGCTGTCCATTTCCTTGAGCCGGTATTTTTCGGGCAGCTTCCCATCTTCCGCCTTGCGCCCTCTGGGTATCCAGCCGCCATGCGCAATGTTCCGTTCCAAAGCGAAATCAAGGGCCGCTCGATCAGCACCGGTCTGCCCGCCTGAGATAATTTTTCCGACCATTATGAACTCCAATTACATGCACTGGTCGGAAAAACTATCAATGTTGAATGGGTTTGTAAAGCCCCGATTTTGAGGTCTGCTCAGATAATTGCAGTTTCTCAGTTCAGTTCTTCCCATACCCCCCATTGTCCGGTCATACAAGTTGTATGTTGAGATTCTGAAAAATCACTGCAACGCAGTAGATGGGACTTTTTACGACGCCATTACACTTGATCTTTCCAAAAGAACATTTATAATAAAAGCGGATCGTGTAAGCAACTCAATTTCATGGACATGAAGTTTCATATAGGGAGGTCAAAGCATGGCGCAAACATCTGTATCGAGGCCAAGGGCGGAAACCCTGGTAAATGATTTTATCCGGAGCGTATACAACTGGATGGCCATCGGGCTCTGCCTGACGGCGGTGGTGGCGATGTATGTTTCCGGAAACGAGGCACTCACCCGGCTTATTTTCGGAAACTCAATAATCTTCATCCTTTTGATTGTGGCGGAACTGGGCCTTGTTTTTGCCATATCCGGTATGATCAGCAAAATGAGTGCGGGAACGGCCACATCCCTGTTTGTCCTCTATTCGGCACTCAATGGCGTCACGCTCTCATTCATCTTTTTAGCCTATACCCAGACGTCTATTGTCAGCACCTTTTTTATATGCGCCGGCACTTTTGTTGTGTGCAGCATTTACGGGTGGATCACCAAAAGGGACCTGACTTCCATGGGCGGATTCCTGATGATGGGCTTAATCGGGATTATTATTGCGTCCCTGGTGAACATGTTTTTCAGAAGCCCCGGCATGAGCATGGTTATCAGTTATATCGGCGTGATTGTTTTTGTGGGTCTTACCGCCTACGATACGCAGAAACTCAAGAATATGGCGCGGACCCAGCCCGTGGATGCGGACGGCGCAGTGGTCAGGAAGGGCGCTATTCTGGGGGCCTTGTCGCTCTATCTGGATTTCATCAACCTGTTCCTGATGCTGCTTCGAATTTTCGGTCAGGGCCGGGATTAAATCCCCCTGATCGAGTGGCCCATCTGTCAGGGGATTTTCTTTTCCGGGGGTTCTGCGGTTATTGTTTTGCAACTGATTAGAAATGGTCGATTGCTTTATTGAAATCCCTCGACAATTCCGCAATCCGCAATCAAGAAACATCGCCCCCAATAAACCGCTCGGCCAACTCAACATCCTCCCTGTTACCGATATAAAGCGGCACCCTCTGGTGAAGCTCTTTCGGATCAATTTCAAGGATCGGGCCGTGGCCGTCGCTGGCGTATCCGCCCGCTTCCCTGGCCACCAGGGCCAGGGGATTGGCCTCCACCATCAATCTCAGTTTTCCCGTTGGCTTCTTGGGGTCCTTTCTGTCTGCGGGATACATGAAAATGCCACCCTTTAGAAGATTTCGATGAAAATCCGCCACCAGGCTGCCCACGTACCGGGAGGTGTAGGGGCGATTTGTTTCCCTGTCGACGGACTTGAAATAATCAACCAGTGCCCTCGTATTTTCATCCCAATAGGCGTAATTCCCCTCATTGACACTGTAGGTTTTTGATTTTTCGGGGATTTTAATGTTTTCATGGGACAGGAGAAACTCTCCGACGCTGGGGTAGAGGGTAAAACCATGCACACCGGTGCCGTTTCCCGTGGTGTACACCATCATGGTGCTGGAACCATATATAAAATAACCTGCCGCCACCTGTTGCATACCGGGTTGCAGCACATCATTCAAGAGGTGGTCGATGTCGGTTTCATCACTCTTCTTTTTGTAGATGCCGAATATGGTGCCGATGCTCACATTCACATCAATATTGCTTGACCCGTCGAGCGGATCAAACAGAATAATGTAATTCCCCTTGGGATATCGCGAAGGGATGTCGATGAGATCCGCGTTTTCTTCGGACCCCATGCAGCAGAGCTGGCCGATGTGCTGCATTCGTTCGATCACCACCTGGTTGGAAAAAATGTCGAGTTTCTGCACCTGTTCATCCTGAATGTTGACTTTTCCCGTTGCGCCCAGGATATCGGCTAACCCTGCTTTGTTGACTTCTCTGGAAATAACCTTTGCCGCAACGATCAGCTCGTTGAGAAGGGTTGTGAAAGAACCCGTGGCTTCCGGGTTTTTCCGTTGCTGACTTAAAAGAT
>JAFCZI010000112.1 GCA_019314425.1 Deltaproteobacteria bacterium
CCCCTTATCCCCCATGACGGGGGTTGCGTTTTTCTTGGGAAAGCTCTAATATTAAAGAGGCGCCACAGATATATCGTGAGAATTCCGGGAACACGATATTGACAACGGGTGCCGGCTACGACATTTTTTTTAATGATATTTCGGTGTGATCCATGAAATCAGGTGCAAAATGGTATTGAATATGGGTGGATCTGAAGCGCTGAAATTGCCTATGGATTGGGTCGATCTTTGGTGGGAAGATATTGATAGCCAGGTTAAACGGATCCCCGAGTTCTGGATTGCTTTGTCTGAAGACGAACGAAAACGGGCTGCGAGATTTCGGATGGACCGCCACCGGGAGCGATTCACCGTTTGTCGGGGCAGGCTCAGGGAAATTCTGAGCGGTTATTCGAATGGGCTTCCGAAAGCGATTCGATTCCGAAAAGGCCCTGGCGGGAAACCGGTCATGAATGGAGACACCCCCGGGATTTTTTTTAACCTCTCCCATTGCGGCGGGCATGCGCTCTATGCGGTTGCATATGGCAGGGAAGTGGGGATTGACGTTGAGGCGGTTCGACCGAAACCGAAAGCTGCCGCCCTGGTGGATCGCTTTTTTTCAATCAAAGAGAGGGAGGCCTTTCAAACGCTTGAGCCTCACGACAGGGAGGCGGCTTTTTTTGCCGGATGGACACGCAAGGAGGCTTATGTGAAGGCGGTGGGAAAGGGGTTGCGGTTTCCCCTGGACCAGTTCGATGTTTCCCTGAAGCCCGGGGATCAAAACGCCCTGCTTCGCGTGGAAGGCGCACCGGAAGAAGTGAAGCGCTGGTCACTGCGGGATATCGATCTGGGTCCGGGCTTCCGGGCGGCTCTGGCGGTGGAGATGACGAACCCATCTCCCGATAAAGATATTTCAACCCGATTCAGGCAACATCACCTGTGAAAACCATGGGGGTGATATATGGTGAAGGGCCACATTGTGCCAGCTTATTGAAATAAGCCATATTTAACAATGACGTAAACGGCTTTGAAACCGTCCTTCCAACCGATTTTCTTTCCTTCTTCGTAACTCCTGCCGTAATAGGAGATGCCGACCTCGTAGACGCGACATTTTTTTCTGGCGATTTTAGCGGTCAATTCGGGTTCGATGCCGAAGCGGTTCTGTTCGAGGGTAATATCCTTAATGATGTCTGCCCTGAAAGCCTTGTAACAGGTCTCCATATCCGTCAGGTTCAGGTTTGTGAACATGTTGGAGAAAAGCGTGAGCATACGATTGCCCACGTAATGCCAGAACATGTGAACCCGGTGGGGACCGTCGCCCATGAATCGGGAACCGTAAACCACGTCGGCCCGCCCATCCAGAATGGGTCCCAGCAGCTTGGGGTACTCCATGGGATCATATTCCAAATCGGCATCCTGAATCAGCACGATGTCACCGGTGACATGGCAAAGGCCGGATCTGATGGCCGCGCCCTTTCCCATATTCCCGGTATGATAAACGGTTTTGGCAACCTTTTCCTCCAGCTTCTCACGGATCAGTTCCGTTGTGCCGTCACTGGAAGCGTCATCCACCAGAATAATCTCCTTATCCTTTACGGGGGACGCCATTACACGCTGAATCAGTGATGCCAGATGGGCTTTTTCGTTATAACAGGGAATAATAATGGATAGTTTCATGACAGGCGGCCTCCGATTAGGGCCCTACAATTTCAAGTGCCGGACGATCAGGCTTCAGACTATTTTTATCTATATTTAAGCGCAAAGGCAAGCCGAAGATGGCAATCTGTTTTTTGGCCTTGACGGGTGCGTTTTGAAATTCGATAATGCGGCTCGGGTTTTGAGAAAATAAAGCCGGTTTTTTTGAAAAATTATGGAGGTTCGTTTATGACGCATCAAAAAGCAATGGACCCTGAACTTTTGAACATGGTTCTGGATACCATTGATAAATTAGAAAAAGAAAAGCTTCCCATTGATACAAAGCTCGAAATGGATCGCCAGGGGGATTTCCCAACCGAGTTGATCCGGTTTATGCTGGGGCCGGATATTGCGCTCCACCTCATTTTTATTCCGGAGGCTTACGGGGGGCTGGGCGCCGGCGCCACGGAAATCGCCATCGTAAGCGAGCGGATGGCGAAGATGGACCTGGCGGTGGCTACGTCTTTTCTGGCCATCTGCCTGGGAATGGATCCCATTCGGGTGGGCTCTACCCCGGAACAGAAAGAAAAGTATATTGGGAAGATTGCCGAGGAAGGCCTGGTGGTTGCTTACGGTGTTACGGAGCCTGAGGCGGGCAGCAATGTTCAATCGCTGAAGACCAAGGCGGTACGTGTCCTGGATGAAGGCGGACAGGTCAAAGGATACCGGATCAACGGCCAGAAACAATTCATCACCAACGGCGGTGTGGCGCAGCTTTACACCATTCTGGCCGATGCGCCGGACGGCCCCTCTTTCTTTATCGTTCCGGGTGGCGCTGAAGGTCTGGTGCCCGGCAAACATGAGGATAAACATGGGATTCGTGCTTCAGACACCTGTCCCCTGTCCCTGGAAGATCTCTATGTTCCCGTGGAGGATCTTGTGGGGGGTGTGGAAGGACAAGGTTTGAAGCAGGCCAACGAAGTGTTCGGGTACACCCGGCTCATGGTGGCCACATTCGGTCTGGGTTGCGGTGTGGCGGCGCTTGAAAGGACGATCAAATACGCCAAGGAACGGGTTCAGTTCGGTACGACCCTGATTGAAAAGCAGGGATATACCCACCAGCTTCTGGTGCCTCACGCCGTGCAGCTGGAGGCGGCCAGGGCCCATATCGAAGAGGTGGCCCGGCGTTTGGATACGGATGAAAAAGACTTGCAGGTGGAAGGCTCCATTGCCAAGTACTTCGCCACCGAGGCGGGGGATGCCATGGCCAACGATGCGATTCAGGCATTTGGGGGGTATGGTTATATTCGGGAATACGAGGTGGAAAAGATCAAACGGGATGTGAAGATCCTGACCATTTATGAGGGAACCAGCGAAATTCAGCGGAGCATCATCGCCATGTTCCGGCTCAGATCAACCGTCCGTTCCAAGGGCGGTTTCTACAATGAAATAGCGGATGGGCTGGCCCAATTGTCGGTGGAAACCGGCGGTCCCATGCTGGCGGATGCCATGCGGCTGATGAATGAAGTGATTCAAGGCGCTCGGAAAGGGAAGCTCACCAAGAGCCAGTACGTCATGTTCCAGCTGGCGGATATGATGACTTGGGCGGAGGTGGCAAATGCCCTGTGCCGAAAGGCCGCCGCCGATGAAAGTGATCCGGCGTCCATGAAAGCCGCTGCCCGAACCCCGGTATTTATGAAAGCTGCCGCACGGCTTTTTGCACGGGAAGCCATCGGTAAGATTCGTGCCAACGGACTTCTGATCAGCCAGGGGTGCGGAACGATTCTGGAGGATGTGGCCTCAAAATTGACCGCGCTCAATACGGAGCAGGTTCTGACCGGCAGTCTGGCGGATATGGATATCATTTCAAAAGAACTGGCGGCCTAGATCAGTGTCCCCGAAAAGACAATACCGAAAACCCAGAAGACTTCCTCGCTCCGGTAAGAAGACATTGCCGAGGAGCGGGGACAAGTATACTGACCCGAAAATTGATCATGGCCTTAAATCAATTTTTGAAAGAATCGGCGTTCCCGGCGAGACGGTTTTTGTTCCGGATCCGTTCCAGTTGGAAGCCGTTGAACTGGTTCAAAACGACGATGTTCTGGTCAGCGCACCCACCGGGTCGGGGAAAACCTGGATTGCCGTTCAGGCCATTGAGTTCTGTTTGGCAAGAGGTCTCCGTGTCTGGTACGCCTCTCCTCTGAAAGCCCTTTCCAATTCGATTTATCAGGAATTCATAAAACAATTCGGGGCTTCCCATTGCGGCATCCTGACCGGCGACCGCAAAGAGAATGCCGACGCCCCCGTGATTGTGGGGACCACCGAGATCCTCAGGAACCAGCTCTACGACGCCATGCACAAGGGGGTCAGTATTGGAACGGACCTGGTCATTCTTGATGAAGCACATTATTTGAGTGATCCCGATCGAGGTGTTGTATGGGAGGAGGTGCTGATCTATCTTCCCGCGCGGGTACGGCTGTTGCTCCTTTCCGCTACCGTCAGTAATCCCGAAGAGCTCTGTGCCTGGTTGAAGCAGGTTCGCGGTGTTCCCAACCGGATTGTGCTTTCAACGGAACGGCCCGTTCCGCTGGAAACGCTGTTTCTGTTTCCGGATGGTCTGGTGACCGCGCTCGGTTCAAAAAAAGGATTGGGTTCCAAGGTCAAAAAGTTTCTGGGTTCAAAAGAGGGACGGGGCGGCGGCCGATCGGAAAAGATTGAATACGGTAGAATATTGGCGTGTTTGAAGAAGTTGGACCTGCTGCCGGCAATCTTTTTCCTTAAATCGAGGGCTGACTGCGATCGGGCCCTTGCCACCTGTTCCACCGTAAAAAAACCGCCGGAGATCGCGCGGCGGATGAAGGGACTTGTTAAAGCCTTTGTCAAAGAATATCCCCATCTTGAAGGACACCGTCAAACCAAACCCCTTTTGGATTCCCTGGTGGGTTCCCATCACGGGGGGCAGCTACCCTATTGGAAGGTGCTCGTTGAGCAGATGATGAACAAGGGATTGCTGGAGGCTATTTTTTCCACATCAACGGTTGCGGCAGGCGTTAATTTTCCGGCAAGATCGGTGGTGTTGTTCCAGAGCGATCGTTATAACGGCCATGAATTCGCCGATCTCACCCCGACGGCCCTGCACCAGATGGTCGGACGAGCCGGAAGGCGGGGGATGGATAACATCGGTTTTTCACTGGTTGTGCCGGGGTATTACCAGAAACCCAAGCTGATCAATGAATTGATGTCTTCACCCCCGGATCCCATATTGAGCCAGATTCACATCAATTTTTCCATGATCCTCAATCTTCTGTTGTCTCACACGCCCCTTGAGGTAAAAGATTTGCTGGAAAGATCGTTTGCCGCTTTTCAGGAAAAGGAGCGTGGCGGGGGGGATGGAAAGCGCCTGAGAACCCTCTTGTCGGATTTGGAAAAAAGTCTGCCCCAGGCGCTCTGCGACGCGTCCGATCCCTATGAAGTGCTTGAGTATATTCAGGAAACCGCTCACGTCAAAGAGGTTAGCAGTAGATCCCCCAAATCAATCGAATACAACCGTCGGGTAACGGCAAGCCTGCCCCATTTGATCCCTGGAAGACTCTTCCGTCACAAAAATGGAAACATTTATGTGGTATTCAAGGCTTATATGGATCAGGCGCGGCTGATCTGTGCTGCCCACAATATCCGTAAAAAAGATAGTCGAGCCCGGCGCCAACTGACCCTGCGACGGGTGGATCTGGCCCAGATTGAGGTTATTTATGACCGGGTGGTTCAGCTCCCGGATGATTATTCGCGGGATGGGTTGGACCAGCTTTTGGGGGGGGTATTCCGCAAAGACCTGGCGGTTCTGGAAATAGAAAATCCTGAAATCGAACCGGATGAAACGCCTGATGCGGCACCGGACGAAGATAAAAAAACGCCATGTGAACCCTGCGTTCATTTTGATCTTTGCCATGGCAAAACGGACCGCCATTTTAACCGTCTCCTTGCGGCATTTCCGCATTTTTTAATTCCAGGGTCCAGGAAGCACATTGAAGCATCGGAGAGCGGATTGTGGTTGAGTTTCAAGCAACATTTGCGGTTTTTGAAAGAGACCGGGTTCGTGGATGCCGAGGACCGGTTGACCGACGATGGCCAGTGGGCTTCCAATCTGAGGGTGGATCAACCCCTCCTCATTGCCGAAGCTATCCGACAGGGCGCCTTCGATGGCCCATTTTTTAATTCCATGGCACCGGAGGTTTTTGCGGGTGGTATGGCGCCGTTTGTGTGGGACAGGACTCAGGAAGTGGATTTGAGAGGCACGGCCGGCATGGACCTGACCCCGGTGGAAGAGGTGTTTCGCGGTATGTTGGACCATCTTCGCGACTTTATGGCCTTGAAAGACCTTCGAGGGTTTAAAACGCCTGCCATTTCGTTCTGGCCGTCTGCCATCCTTTTCATGTGGGCCAGGGGCGCCACCTGGGAAACGCTTCTGGAAGTGGTTTCAGTGGGTGAGGGAGATCTGGCTTCCCTGATCATGAGAACCGCTGATCATTTAAGACAGGTGGCGGCGCTCAGGGAAACCCATCCCGCGTTGGCGGATACCGCCGCCAAAAGCATCGCACTGATCCTTCGCGAGCCGGTTTATCTTTTCTAAAGTTTTCAATCGTGGGCCGGTTAGTAGATGCAGGCATCTAAGATTGATAGCACATTTGCCAGCAGCTCATCTGAGGCACGTTCGATGCGCTTCGCTTGACGAGTGCGGAAGTCAACTGACTTGGCCTGCTCAACCATGATGAATCCAGTCAGACCGCTGTTTTTCGGAACAGGCACATGGAAAGGGAAACCTACGATCTGTGTTCGTTAGAGGACACACAATGGCTAAGCCGGTGCTTCGGTTAAACAAATCCTTGCTTACAACCAAGGCAGGCCGTCGCCCTTTCTGTTCGTGACCGGACTGAGGATCGAAAGTAATGGCGATAATGTCGCCTTGTTTGGGGATATAAGCAGCCATCTACCATGCTTCCTTACCGACCGGCTCTCCCCAATCGACTTCGCTGGCATGGTAGTCTTCGGGAATTTCCGCCACGAGATCCTCAAGACGGTACCGTCCGCGGATTTTTCTGATGGGTGCAACAACGATGATGCCGTCTCGTACCACAACGTCCACCTCGTCCCCAACTCCAAGGCGAACATCTTCTAGCACGTTTTTGGCAAGACGTAACCCCTGACTATTACCCCATTTTTGAATCTTTGTATGCATATAACGACCTCCTTAATGTATACCCAATGTATAGCCATTCCAGGCCAAGCATTCAAGCGGCATTTTAGGCCAACGGTTAGTTGAGTGGGCGCGCGGTTAGTTCGGGGGCACATCCTAAATATTAACTATCAGATGTCCCTCCTCCGCCGTTCAAAATGCAAATAGCCGTTGTAAAACAGAAATAACTTCCCGCTGGGTTTCTGGATTAATATAACCAAGCTTTTTTATGAGTCGTGTTTTATCTATTGTTCGAATCTGGTCTAAGACGATCTGCCCCTTTTTCTTCTTAAATTTACATGATATCCTTGTAGGATAGTCTTTGCTGGCGGTGGTCATTGGGGCAACAATAACGGTGCGGATATGTCTGTTCATTTCATCAGGTGAAATAATTAAACAGGGTCTGGTTTTCCGAATTTCAGATCCGACAGTAGGGTCAAGATTTATCAAATATACATCGAATCGATTGACTACCATTGCCATTCTTCTTCATCCCAAAAATTTGATATGTTTTCGGTTCCGTGCATCAGCCCGTCATCACCATTTTCGGCCATTGTTTTGAAAGCAAGATTCCAACCGGCTCTTGGATCTGAAATAGAGCGAATAATGATTTG
>JAFCZI010000401.1 GCA_019314425.1 Deltaproteobacteria bacterium
TGTATGAAGAAAGCTTGAAGAGTATTCAGGAAGGTGAAGTGGTTCCCGGTGAAATCGTTCAGGTGGATAAGGAATATGTGCTGGTGGACATCGGCTACAAGTCCGAAGGCCAGATTTCCATTCATGAATTCCTGGATGAACAGGGCCAGGTTTGTGTGAAGGTGGGCGACAAAGTTGAAGTCCTCCTTGAGCGAAGGGAGGATGACGAAGGGGTTATTCGCCTTTCCAAGGAAAAAGCCGCGAAAATCAAAATCTGGGATCAGATAAAGGAAATATACGAAAGCGACGGTACTGTCACGGGCAAAATTGTTTCCAGGGTCAAGGGTGGGCTGTCGGTAGATATCGGCCTTCAGGCTTTTCTGCCCGGGTCGCAGATAGATCTCAGACCGATCCGGGATATGGACAGCCTGGTGGGTACCGAACATGAGTTCAAGATTGTCAAATACAATAAACGGCGGGGAAATATCGTTTTGTCCCGTCGTGCCATACTTGAAGCGGAACGTGCGACCTTAAAAGAGGAAACCCTCAGGATTATCGAGGAGGGGGTTGTCCTGAAAGGCGTTGTTAAAAATATTACGGATTATGGACTCTTCATTGATCTCGGCGGTATTGACGGCCTGGTTCATATTACGGATATGTCCTGGGGCCGTGTGGGGCATCCGTCTGAAATGCATCGGGTTGGGGATGAAATAGAAGTCAAAGTGTTGAATTTTGACCCGGAGAAAGAGCGGGTCTCCCTGGGCATTAAACAATTGGCGCCGGACCCGTGGAGCCAGGTCGAAGAAAATTATCCCATTGGCGAAAAAATTGCCGGGCGTGTTGTCAGCCTTACGGATTACGGTGCGTTTGTGGAAGTGGAACAGGGTGTTGAAGGGCTGATCCATGTGTCGGAGATGTCATGGACCCGTAAAATTCGCCACCCTTCACAGATTCTGAATGTAGGGGACACGGCCGATGCCATTGTCTTGAATATGGATGTTTCGAGGAAACGTATTTCGCTGGGTATGAAACAGGTGGAGCCCAACCCCTGGGATGTCATCGAAGAAAAGTATCCGGTCGGCACCACCATCGAGGGTAAAATCAAGAACATCACGGATTTTGGAACCTTTATCGGCATTTCCGAAGGGATAGACGGCCTCGTTCATATTTCGGACATGAGCTGGATCAAACGCATTAAGCACCCTTCGGAGATATACAAAAAGGGGCAGGAAGTACAGGCGGTGGTCCTCAATATCGACAAAGAGAATGAGCGTTTTTCCCTTGGCATCAAACAGTTGACGCCCGATCCCTGGAATGAAATTCCCGTAAAATATAAACCCGGAACACGCGTCACGGGGACCGTGACCAACATCACCGATTTCGGGCTGTTTATCGAACTGGAAGAAGGCATTGAGGGGCTGGTCCATGTTTCTGAAATTTCGGGTGATAAGCGGGGGAACCCCCTGTCCCGATTTCAGCTGGATGATGTAATCCAGACCAAGGTCATCAATGTTTCACGCCGTGAAAAGAAAATCGGCCTTTCCATTCGTAAGCTGGAACAGACCAGTGAAAAGGAGATTTTCAAAAGCTACGTCAACAACCGTAAGGAAGCCACGTCAAACCTGGGTGATCTATTGCGGGAAGAAATGATAAACCTGGAGCGTCAATCCGTTCCGGATGATTTGGGTCCGGAAGAACCGCAAGAGGTTGAAGAAATTTCAGACGAGAGCGGTAGTATAAAATCTCCGGATAAACCCTAAGACCCCAAAACCATGTCAAAAAAAAGCCGCCCACTGTTGATCGTATTGACCATCCTTCTGGTTGTGGCGATTGTATTGGGCATCACCCTGCTTCTGATACGTCATTTTTTTAACCCATCCTCGGCAGGTCTCTTTGAAGAGAAGATTGGTGTTGTCACCATAAACGGGACAATCGCTTCCTCCAAGAAAATTTCCTCAGAACTGGCAACGTTTGCCAAAGATGACAGCATCAGGGCCATCATCCTGCGGATTAACTCCCCGGGCGGCGGGGTGGGGGCAACCCAGGAAATCTATCGCGAAGTGCAGAAGATTACGCCTCAAAAACCGATCGTCGCGTCCATGGGTTCTGTTGCCGCCTCAGGTGGATATTACGTGGCGGCGCCCGCAACCAAGATCGTATCCAATCCGGGGACCATTACCGGTAGCATCGGTGTCTTCATTCAGTTTGTCCGCCTTGAGGAACTGCTCAACAAAATGGGTGTTGACCTTGAAGTCGTCAAGAGTGGTGAGTTCAAAAATATGGGTTCACCGGATCGAAAACTGACCGAAAGAGACCGTGAGATAATA
>JAFCZI010000113.1 GCA_019314425.1 Deltaproteobacteria bacterium
GTGATGAAGATATCCGCCTTCTGAACGACCCCCAGGTAGGGGAGCGAGGGATGCCACAGGTCGTTGCAGATGAAGACCGCCATGGTAAAACCGTGCAGGGTGAAGACCTGCACCTTTTTTCCGGAGGCAAAATATTTCCGTTCCTCGAAAACGCCATAGTTTGGCAGGTTAAGCTTGCGATAGGCAAAAAGAATATTTCCGTCCACCGCCACCAGGGCAGCATTGTAAAAATTCATGGCCGGGGTTTCTTCAATGAACCCCACCACGACCGCCGTCCCTTGGGTGGCCTTTGCCAGGGCCGTTATTTCCGGGGAATCCATCCTCAGGGCAGCTTCGTGGTATCGTTGTCCCACAAAATATCCGGTCAAGGCCAGTTCCGGAAAAACCGACAGATGCGCGCCTTTTTCTGCGGCGTGACGGATTCTGGATATCACATCCTCAAGATTGGTTTTGAGGTCAAGCAGAACCGGATTTGTTTGATGAGCAATCACTTTCATTTTGAATCACCCCACCCACTAAAATAAAAAACATTTTCCCGTATTCTTGAGGGTGTGATCGTCCCTCATATAGTTCGGCTTGCTTCCATTGCGCATGATCACCTCAAATCCCTCGGGATCATAGGTGTCCATTTTGTAATCAGGGGCTTTTTCGGGGCCGGTTTCGTGGCAGAGCTGGATGTGCCTTTCCAGCTTGGCAATGGAGAAGGAGATTAATTCTTTCAAAAAGCCGAAGGAGTGCCGCATTTGGTGAAATCCGTACTTTTTCATGAGGGCGAATCCTTGCACGGCTTCTTCTTCCGCTTTTTTATTCGGTTTTTCCTGACTGGTGGTGCATGCGGTCTGAATGGAAGGAAGGTCGAGCATTTGGTTGATTTTTTCCTGAAGCAGGTTGGCAATATTGTGCGAAACAAGACCGAGATCAACCGCATAGTTTTTTTGGATATTGGCAATTGAAGGGAGTCCTGCATGGACAACGGTAATCCCTGGATTGATCAATTGTGCAAGGACGATGCCGAAGAGTCCCTCCGCATGGGTCAAAGTGACCAGACTCGACATGGAGTAAGGGCCTGACAGCCCCGCCATGGGCATGGTGGAAACGTAAACGGGAATGCCCTTGCGCACGCATGAGATGAAGGGATCTATCATGCTGTCAATAATGTTTAGCGGGCTGTTAATCAACGAAAACTGGACCGTCAGATTTCCTCTGGTATGGTGCACTTCTTCCGCTCGGGCGATGCCCTCGTCCGTTACCGTTGCAACATAGATTGGTTTGCTGCAATGCTCGATAATGGTGTCGATGACCTTCACTTCCTGCCCCTTTAGCAAGACACCCCTTGCCATGAAATCAATGACATCGGCTTGTTCTGCGATCTTTGCTATTCGGGTCAGGTGTTCAAAGGTCGGTTCCACCAGGTCCCCGGTCTGATCGTCATAGACAAATGGGGCAGTCCCGCCGATGCCGAAGGCATTTTCCGGTATCCAGTATTGCGCTCTTTTGGGCGTCGTATTGAGGGCCTGCTCCACCAGCGGCCGCAAAACATGGAGATGCCCGGTGCTGTCGTCAAAAGCCGCCATGCCGGTCTCTTCAAAAATTTTTCTGACCTCGCGGGAAGCGCACTTGACGCCGATTTCTTCCAGTACCCTGAGGGCGTCGTCATGTATTTTTTCCAGAAGATCGATGTTTATTAGATTCATGTTCATCCTCTCAAACTAGATTGTAATACGCATCCCATCGTGTGCGAAGCGCATATTTTTCAAATTTTTCTCAATTGCCCTATAATCATCATAACCCCTGTTCCAGTACTCCTCCATATGAACAAAAAGGACCTGATCCGCTTTTAATCTCCGGGCAAGGGCAAGGGTTTCCTCAAATGTGTAAAGGGTGGTCCTCGATATATGGTTCTCAGGATATCTGAAACCATGTTTGAGGCCCTTCTCAAAGATCCCCGGCTGGATCACGAGGATGTTCGGATGTTTGACTTCATCCCTGTGCTCGGGAAACGGCTTGATATCGCACGGTGCGTATACGATTTTCTTCCCCTTTTTTTCAAATATATAGACGAAAGCGGTTTGAGAACCGCGGTCTACGGGGATCGCTGTTATTTCGGTTTGCCCTATCGTAGTTCTTCCATCAAACCCGATACATTCCACAAACCCCTGCTGCTCATAGAAATCGATAAGGGGGCCGTAAATCGTTTTGAGGTCGGTGATCCGATCTTTTAAGACTTGGGGGAGGAGCAGCCGGATGGTTTTTCCCCCGTAGGCTTCCCAGGTGCGAAAATCGAGCGTAATCTGCTCCACGACCCTGAATCCTTCCACGTGGTCGGGATCCAGATGGGTAAACAGGAGATAATCAACCCGATCGATATTGGCCCGGTTCAATTGCCAGGCGATCTCCGCTGGTGCATCGATCAGGAGATTTTCATCATGGACGAAGATGGACGGCCCGGTTCTGGCGTAGGGCGCCCCCTTCTCTCTGGCTTCCCGGCAGACGCGGCATTTGCAGAGGGGTTTCGGAATCACCGTGCACCCCCCGGAACCCAGAACCGTAACATGCATGGATCAAGCCCCTCTGTTTAGCTCCAGGGAAAAGGACTGTGACTGACCGGATGCAGTTCGCCCTTTTGGTAACGGGTGAAGCGAAAGGGCTCAAGCAACGCCTGTTTCTCCCCCAAGACCTCCTTGGCCACCAGCTTTCCCACGCCGATCATTTTATAGCCGTGGTTGGAATCGAGAATAAAATAGCAATTCTGCTTCATGGTGTCAAAAATGGGAAAACTGTCAGGCGTAAAACAGCCTAATCCGCCGGAAGGTTCGTTTTTGTACATCCGGTATTGGTCTTCATACCGCTTCTGGCAATGGGCCAGGGCGGAGGTCCACATATGCACAAATTCGGGGGTAACCGTAAAGTCCGGTGAATTGATGCCGTAGGGATCCACTTTAACGTCTCCCGTGACGGTGTAGGGCGCTGCCCCGCCCTGAACCCCGCCGAAATTGAAGTCAGGCTTGTAATAAATGCCCCACATCTCGTCCGTGATCAGTGATCCGTCCTCGCTGGAGTAAAGGGGCGCTTCCGAATCCACATGAATCACCGGTGGCATTTCGCCCCGGTTGTTCATGGCATAGGCGGGATCCACCCCAAGGGTGCCCTCCACCAGGCACAGGTAGGTCCACATCTGATTTCCGGAATGCAGAATGCCGTCGGGTCCCATGATGTCGACTTCATTGGGAAGGCCCAGCATATCCCACAAACCTTTGGCCCAGGGGCCGGGACCGGCGATGACCCAGTCGCACTGAATATCGCCCTTTGATGTCTGAACGGCAGTCACGGAATCCTTATCGGTCTTGAACCCGGTGACGGAAACTCCGGTCAATATTCGGACCCCGAGGGCTTCGGCCTTGTCCGCCAGCCGGTAGAGGGATTTCATCTGGTTGGCATACCCGCCTTTTTTTTCATGCAAAATGGAGGTAATGCCCTTGGCGTGCCAATCGTCAAAGATGTTTTCCCGCATATAGTTGAGGCAGTCTTTTTCCCCTTCGATAAAAGTCGATTCGTAACCGATATTTTTCTGTTGTTGATAAATTTGAGTCACATCTTCATGCATGGATTCCGGAGATATCTGCATGTACCCCACCGGATGAAAACCGTAGCTTTCGGTATCTTCTTCCCATGCGCGAACGCTGTGGGCCATGAGTTCCCGCATGGCCGGTTGAAAATAGTTGTTGCGGATGATGCCGCAGGCGATGCCCGATGCACCGGCCCCGATGGCCGTTTTATCGATGACCAGGATATCTTTTCCGCTGCCGGTTTTTTTCTGCTTTAATTCCTGTGCCAGGTGCCAGGCGGTGCTGAGGCCATGGATGCCGGCCCCGATGATAATATATTGGGAATGGGTTGGAATTGCCATTTTTCGTGACTCCTAAAAAAACATGCCCGAAACCAAAAAAAACGGTCCGGGCCAATTGTATTGAAATGGTTTTAAGCGGCTTTGGCCTTTTTTGCCTCCTCGGTTTCACCGGACAGGTCGTGTTTCAGGTCTCCGTCAACGGTTCCCTTCACGTGTTCCCGTTCTTCGGCGAAATCAAAGCCGGTCCAGATGCCGATGGAACCCAGGATGGATTTCTGTGGATGAAATTCCCTGAAAATCTTGAAATAATAAGCTGCTTCCCTGCTGTTAATCACTGCGTCCGGGTTTTCAGCTTTGATCTGGAGGTATTCGTCTTCGGTCATGGCCGCTTCCGCCATCTGCTCTCCGACACTTTCACAGCCAGCTCCCTGGGTATATTGAACTTTGTACCGCCACAGAATTTCCTCCGGGAGATAGTGGGTGTTTTCAAAGGCTTTTCGAAGGATCCACTTCTCAATTTTGGCGCCGTTGTGCTCGCGGATTTTCAGTTCAGGCGGTATTTTCATGGATAGATCCACCATGTGGACGTCAAAAAAAGGCACGCGAAGTTCCAGGCTGAAAAGCATGCCCATGCGGTCGGCCCGTTGCAGGTTAATGTTGTGCACATTTCCGATGCAGCGGCGCGCTTCCAGATTCAATTTGTCAAAGGGAAAATGTTTCATGTAATGATAGCCCGTAAACAACTCATCGGCCCCCTCGCCGGTGAGCACCACGGTTACGAATTCGGCGGCCAGTTTGCAGGTGAAATAGCAGGGCACGGCACAGCGCACCAGAGACGGATCATAGGTCTCCAGTTTCTGGATGACCGTGGGCAGGGCTTCGTGGTACTCTGCTTCGGTGAAAATCAGTTCGTGGTGGTTGCATCCGATATGTTTCGCCGCGATTCGAGAAGCTTTTACATCATCGCTCAAATCCCCGTTTTCATCCCGCATGCCCACCACGAAGGTATGGAGGTTGGGAATCTCATCGGCGGCGATAGCCGCCACCAAGCTGCTGTCCAGTCCGCCGCTGCAAAAGGCGCCCACCGGGATCTCGGGGTCCGCCAGCAGACGGTCTTTCACCGCCTTTATAAATGTGGTTTTAATTATCTCACAGGTTTCATCCACGTCCGTCAGAATGTGCTCCTGAATTTCAGGAATGGTGTAAAATTTGACGAACCCTTCTCCGGGCGTGTAGTAGTGACCCGCTGGAAACTCATGGACTTCCGCCACACCCGCCAGGGTCATGGCCCCCAACTCAGAGGTAAAATAGAGGTTTCCATCTTGATAGCCGTAATAAAGCGGTTTGATGCCGATGGGATCCCGCGCCAGCATGAAGTCATTCCCCTCAAAAATGGCAAAGGCGAACATGCCCTCAAGTTGTTTGACGCACTCCGGTCCGTGCTTCTTGTAAAGGTTTAGGATTACTTCCGTATCCGACTGAGTGGTAAACCTGAAAGCGCCGTTTAAACGTTTTTTTAATGAACGAAAATTGTAGATTTCCCCATTGCACACAATGCCGCAGTTTCCATCATCGGCCAAAATGGGTTGGTGACCGGAAGCAACATCCACAATGGACAACCGGGTGTGACCCACCACACCATTTTTGTGTTCGTGAATTCCCCGATCATTGGGGCCCCGATGAGAAAGGGCATCCAGCATTTTATTGATGATTCTTGTATCCTTGACTCCAAAACATCCAGCAATGCCACACATAATGAATATCTCCTTCAAAAGTCCTGCACGATATGCGTATATTATTTTTTCCAGTTCCCTTAATGGACGAAGATCTTACCCAGATTCGCGGTGGTCAGCGCATCCTCCATATACATCCCCAAGCCGATACGGCGAATAGATTCCATTCCCCCGTCGTCATAGACCACGTTTTCCACTTCAGGCGCATCTTCCGGCGTCACGGTTTCCGAAATTTCAATGGCTTTTTCAAGTTTTTCAAATGAAAAATCGATCAGGTAGCGTAGGAAGGCAAAGGGGTGGCGAATCATGTGAAAGCCGTATTTCAAACACAGGGCCTGCCCCATCTTGGCGTCTTCATAAGCGCGGTCCGTGAGGTGCTCTTCATGGGTGGTGCCGGCACTCTGAAAAGTGGGCAGATCCAACATGAGGTTGAGGTGCGTCATGAGCAGGTTCAGATAATTGTGGCTCACCAGGCCGTAATTGGGGTTGTATTCAATGCTGGGGTCCGCAATGGTGGGATAGCCCGCATGAACGCAGGTGACGCCGGGATTCAGTAGCTGGGCCGCGCAAATACCGAACAAAACCTCTGCATGGGTCATGGAAAGCACGCCGTTATAGCAGTAAGGTGCGCTGATGCCAGCCATTGGCATGGCCGAAATGAATGTAGGAAGTCCGGATTTGACCACGTTTACGAAATTTTCGGAGAAATTTTCGTTCACTTCCAGGGGCGGTCGCGTCAGGCAGAACACGATCATGATGTTCTTTCTTTCTTCATAAATTTCAAGGGCCCGGACCAATGCCTTGTCCGACGTCACGGCGAAATAGAGGGGCTTCGAACAGGTTTCCGCCATGAGGGTCATCTGTTCTACTTCATCCTTCAGTTTGATGCCGCGTCCCATGCCGCCCACCGGACCACTCTTCTGGGCGATTCGGGCAATACGGGCCGCATGTTCGGCGGTGGGGAAAATACCCCCCTGGCCTTTCTTGTCGTCATAAACATAAGGGGCCGTGCCTCCGATGAAAAAGCTCTTAAGGGGAACAAAAAACTCATTCACCCCGGGGGTGGTTTTAAGACATTGCTCCACCAGGTCACCCATGAGATAAATTCGATCTTCGTAAACGGCGGCCAGCCCTTCTGCTTCAAGCTTTTTAAAGACCTGCTGCATGTCCGGCTGTTTGCATCCCACGCCCAGGTTTTCCAGTATCCACAACGCGTCCTGATGGGAACGCATCAGCATTTCTACAACCGATTCGCCCAGTATGGACGTTGATTTTTTTACTTGCGCGTCGTTCAAAAATTTCTCCTCATCTAAAAAATTGAGGCCCGACATTGGACCTGTTCCTCGCATCAATTGGGTGATTCGTTAAAATCACCCTAAAAATAAGTTTCATATCGCTAATTGCTTGATTTGATATCACACCATAAAGTATATTGTTATTTCAAATCATTTGAGCTCAAACTATATAATACAAGCGAAATGCTTTGTCAAGGGGGAGGGATTTTCATTAGGGGAAAGGGCCGAAAAAAACAAAGGCGTCATTTGCGGTCAGGTGACCTTCAGACCCTGAACGTCGAGCATGTCGGTGAGCCGTTTAAGGGTCAAAGCGATCTCGTCGATTGCTTTAGGAGAGAGGCTGTTGAGTCCGTCAACAATTTTTTGCTGAATAGGCGGAGGGGCGTTTTCCGCGAGGGCTTCGCCGGCTTTCGTCAATTCCACGGTCACCACCCGGCGATCCGGCGATATGCGTAATCGTTTCACAAGATCTTTATTTTCCAGCCGGTCTATAATCCCGGTCACCGTACTGGAATTGACCATCACATGTTTCGCAATCTGAGAGGGAGAAAGCGGGCCGTTTTCATGAAGGGCGTAAATCTTGTTTAATTCCTTTGTGTAATGCTCCCCCGCCTGCATCAATCGGCGAATGGCGTAAACAATCTCCTTCGTTCGCATGGCATGATAGTCTTGGGATATTTCAGACAGCGTATCTTCACAGGTTTCAGGCATAATCAGTTCCTCGAACGTATGAAATTTTCCAACATATTAACATAAGGGGTAAATTTCGAGCAATAAGATAATGTGCATTGATTTTGAAAAGGTAAGGCATGATACAATTAAAGCAAGTTTCCAAGTCGTTTGATGAAGGCTGTACCTATGCTGTAAAAGACCTCTCTTTAAGGGTCAATACAGGTGAGACGCTCGTACTGCTGGGATCGTCCGGTTGCGGCAAAACCACTACCCTTAAGATGATTAACCGGCTCATTGAACCGACTGAAGGGTGTATCGAAGTGGGTGGCGAGGATATCCTGAAACAGGACCCGGTTGTGCTACGGCGGCGGATCGGCTATGTTTTCCAAGGGATCGGGCTTTTCCCGCACATGACCGTTGAACAAAACGTGGGGTTGGTGCCGCAGATTTCAGGGGAACCCATTGAAAAAAGAAATGCGAATGCTCACCAACTCCTGGAAATGGTAGGACTCCATCCCGAAACGTTTGCCAACCGGTTTCCGGCCGAACTCTCCGGTGGTCAGCAGCAACGGGTAGGCGTCGCCCGCGCACTGGCAGCTGATCCGGACTATCTGCTCATGGATGAGCCGTTCGGCGCCCTCGATGCGCTGAGTCGTGAGTTGCTACAGCAGGAATTGCTGGATTTAAAAAAGAAATTGGAAAAGACCATTGTTTTTGTGACCCATGATATTTTTGAAGCGCTTCTGCTGAGCGATCGCATTGCAATCCTGCATCAGGGCCGGCTGGAACAGGTCGGGACGAAAAAGGATATCCTGTCGGCGCCTGCAACCCCGTTTGTAAAGGATCTTTTTTCAAAACCCGCCAGGCAGTTGGCTGATTTTCAGGAAATGACGTGATGGCATCCCAATCTCTGGCCGCTTTTGTCTCCGAACGTTTACCCGAACTCTGGTTTCGAACCGGCGAGCATCTCATGCTCACCGGATCTTCTTCCGGTGCGGCCATGCTGATCGGGATACCGCTCGGAATGCTTCTGTACCGTAAACGCTGGTTTCGCAATCCCGCCATGGGCACCATCAGCATCCTTCAGACCATTCCCAGTCTGGCCATGCTGGCCTTCCTCCTGGCGCTTCTCCACAAAATCGGGGCTTTGCCGGCCATCATCGCCTTAACCCTTTATGCGCTCCTTCCCATCGTCCGCAATACGCTCACCGGACTGGAAGGGGTATCCGCCCAGGTGATGGAGGCCGCAAGGGGCATCGGGATGACAGAGGGCCAGCAACTGAGAATGGTTCGAATACCCCTGGCGGCACCGGTCATTGTTGCCGGGATTCGAACCGCAGTGGTTGTGGGCGTGGGGATTGCAACCCTTTCGGCCTTTATCGGCGCCGGGGGCCTGGGGCAGTTTATTAACCGCGGTCTTGCGCTTTCCAACACAAGGCTCATTCTTTTGGGTGCTATCCCTGCTGCCTTGCTGGCCCTCCTTTTGGACTTCACCATCGGGGCCTTTTTGTGGGGGGCTGCACCTGAAAGAAAACGAAAGGGGGGATCAGCGCAAAATTTCTTGAGGGCAGCAGCACTGGGGATGCCTGTCCTGTTGGTTATTACCGGTATATTGGCCTACTTTAGCAATCCCTATGCACAAAGCGGGCGAATAGCAGCGGACGACCTTAATGCCCGCACGGTGGTCATCGGGACAAAGAATTTTACGGAACAACTGATTCTGGGTGAGCTGATGGCCCAAATGATTGAGGCCCGGACATTATTGAAAGTAGAACGGCGCTTCAATCTCGGCGGTACCATAAATCCAGTGGGTTGATTTAGTAAACAGGGATTCCGGGAGAGAGAAAGCGGAAGCGTTTCGTGAATCGCGAGAAGAGAGTTGATCTGCTCAGCGCTTACGTTGTATATTCTGTCTAACGCCTTAGAAACAGGCAAACCCCTTGAAGATTGCCCCTGATCAGGAGACGGAAAAGAATGAAAAGCATTGATCGACTTGTTGAAATCATTCAGGAAATTTCTTCCGGGGAATACTCAAATGATATTATGGGGCTGACTTGCGCTGATCAGCCGGAGATGGTGCAAACCATTGCGGAGGCCATGGGCTTGATGATGGTCAAGGTGGAGGCGAGGGAGTACCGACTCGAATTGATGGTTGAGAAGCTGAAAGCATTAAACGAAAAGATCAAGCGGAATACCATTCAGGCGGTGTCGACCATGGCCCATGCGCTGGCCGCGCGTGATGCCTACACGGAAGGACATGCCGCGCGGGTAGCGGATGTGGCCTGTAAAATAGCCAGGCAAATGGGGCTGACGGAAGAAGAAATAGAGTTTGTTCGATTGGGCGGCATTCTGCACGACATCGGAAAAATAGGATTTCCAGATCGTCTTTTCGAGGCCCATGCACAAAAAAATCCGTCAGACCTGGTCAAACAGATCACCCGGCACCCGAGCACTGGGGCAAAGATCTTGGAAGACCTCGACTTCCTGGGTCCGGCGCTTGAGTATGTTCATTGTCACCACGAACGACCCGACGGCAAGGGATACCCCCGCCATCTCAAGGCCGAACAGATTCCCCTGGGCGCCAGAATCCTGGCGGTTGCAGATGCCTTTGACGCCATGACAACCGACCGGCCCTATCAAAAAGGCAAGCCCCCTGAAGTCGCCTTGGATATTTTGAAAAAGAGCGCCGGGGAAAAGTGGGATGACCGGTGTGTTTCAGCCTTTGATGCGGTTTTGAACGGAGCAAAATCAGAATCAGAGGCTGACGAACACCAGAATAGCTAGTGTCCTTCCACGAATGAGAAAACTTGTTCGAGTTCAAGGAAGGCGATAATTGTAACTGCAGGAATACATTTTAGTATTTCGAGGATTACAATTTGAGACTGACGCCGAAATCGGGCAAATTGGCCATTTGTGGATGGGCACTGACTAGTGGCTACCCCGCTTTGAAGCCTTGATGGGGTTAATTTTTGCAGCGCCTTTTGCGGCTTCCACTTTAAGGTGGGTTGCCATGGCGCAATTGCCGATACGCCATTTGGCGGAAGGATCCGGGAATACCATGCAGTATTCACCATCGGTATAATTTATTACTCTTTGACAGCCAGCACACCCTTCAACAATTTTGTGACATGCACCGCCGTTAAATCCACACCCTTTTTTAGTCATGAAAGAACAATCCTGACCGTCTTTTACTGTTGTACAAACCATTTTAATCACATCCTCTTGAGCCAGTTTCAAAACGCCCCCTTTTGCCCGATCTCTGCGTCAAACTCAAACTTTAATCCTCGAAATATCCAACATATTCCTGCGGTTAAAATTTTCGCCTTCCTTGAACTCGAACAAAATTGAACATTTTGAAATTGGCTCTCTTCAATATTTTCTTAAACCCGAACTTATGCTTTATGAAACCTCAATTGTCAAGCAAAATAGACATGAAGTTTTGAATTTCAAGGAAAAAAATAAATGTAGAGGCACGGTGCACCGTGCCCCTACAGGTTGATGTTGAGCCCCAGTTCTTTCAGTTGACCCGGGTCCACCCTGGACGGCGCTTCCGTAAGGGGGCAGGTGCCACTGGTGGTTTTGGGAAATGCGATGATTTCCCGGATGGAACTAACCCCGGTCATAATGGCCACAAGGCGATCAAACCCCAGTGCCATGCCGCCATGGGGGGGTGCGCCATGTTTCAAGGCATCGATCAGAAACCCAAATTTTGATCGGGCTTCTTCCGATGAAATGCCCAATGCCTCGAAAACGGCCTCCTGGGTTGCCGCATTGTGAATCCTGATGCTGCCGCCGCCGATTTCCGATCCGTTCAAAACCAGATCATACGCCCTGCCCCTGACTTTCCCCGGGTGTTCCAGAAGTAATGCCAGGTCTTCCTCCACGGGGGCCGTAAACGGGTGATGGACCGCCACAAACCGGCCATCGGCCTCATCATATTCCAACAGCGGGAAATCCGTCACCCAGACGAAGGCGTATTCCCCTTCCTTTATCAAGCCCTCTCGCCGGGCCATTTCCAGACGGAGCGCGCCCAAGGCCGCGTTGGCAATGGCGGGTTGATCCGCCACCATCAGGATCAGGTCTCCCGGAACAGCATCAAGACGCCCATTGAGGGAGAGCCTCGCTTCATCGCTAAAAAATTTCGCCAGGGGGGATTGCCACTTGTCCTCCGCGACTTTGATCCACGCCAGGCCTTTGGCCCCGTTGGCGGTGGCCATCAGGGATATTTCGTCCAGCGCCTTTCTCGAGTAGTCAGCGGCCGCGTTCTTCACGCAAATGGCCTTAACCATGCCACCTGCGGCAACAACGCCCTTAAAAACCTTGAAATCCGATTGTTCCGCGATATCGGTGATGTTTTTAAGTTCCATGGCAAACCGCAAATCCGGTCGATCCGTACCAAAGCGATCCATGGCATCCTGATAGGTCAGATGGGGGATGGGGGCCGGGATTTCTCGGCCCATTATCTTGCTGAAAAGCGCACCCATCATGCCTTCAAAAATATCCATGACGGTTTTTTCGTCAACAAACGCCATTTCCAGGTCCACCTGGGTGAACTCCGGTTGCCGGTCCGCCCTGAGATCCTCGTCCCTGAAACATCTGACCACCTGATAATACCGATCGAACCCCGCTATCATCAGCAGCTGTTTGAAGAGCTGGGGGGATTGGGGAAGGGCGTAAAACATGCCGCGATTGATTCTGCTGGGCACCAGGTAATCCCTTGCGCCTTCAGGGGTGCTCTTGGTGAGAACAGGCGTTTCCACTTCGATGAAATCCCGTTCGTCCAAATAGGCTCTGATGAAGGAGGCGATGGCATGACGTTTTCGGAAATTCTCAAAAATCTGCGGCCTGCGAAGTTCCAAATAACGGTATTTCAACCGAAGGCTTTCAGATGCATCCACGGCCCCATCCACCTGGAACGGGGGTGTTTCAGTCTGATTGAGGAGCTTCACCTCTTCTGCTTTTATTTCGATTTCCCCGGTGGGGAGATCTCGATTTTCCTGGCCTTCGAGTCTGGGAACCACCGTGCCTTTGACAGCCAGAACCCACTCATTGCGCAGAACATGGGCCCTTTCATGGGCGGTGGCATTAACCTGGGGGTCAAAAACCACCTGGGTAATCCCTTCCCTGTCCCTCAAATCGATGAAAATGAGGTTTCCAAGGTCGCGTCTTCTGTTCACCCACCCCATCAGGATGACTTCCTGGCCCACATGCTGCTGCCTGAGGGTTCCGCAGTTGTGGGTTCGTTTCCATTCCCCCAGCGAATCAATGGTTATGGTCTCGTTCTGTTTGTCTTTCATTTTTTAAGAATATCCTTTAGGGTCAGTACCAGATTGTCAAAATCGATCTCCCGTTGTTCCCGGGTGTTCATGTTCCGCAGAATCGCTTTTTGGGTCCGGAACTCGTCGTCTCCGACCATCAGGACGCTTTGGGCGCCCAACCGACCCGCTTTCTTCATTTGCGATTTAAGGCCTTTTCCCCCGTAATCCAGCTCCACCCAGAGTCCCAGTTTTCTTAATGCCGTCATCCATTGAAACGTCAATTGATCAACGTTTTCGCCCAGGGCGGCAATAAAAAGATCGGGTTTCAAGAGTTCCATCGGCGCTGACGCTTCCAGGAGCGCGACCACTCTTTCAATGCCCACGGCAAACCCGATGGCGGGGTGGTCAGGACCGCCCAGCGTTTTGACCAGGCCATCGTATCGCCCCCCCCCGGCGACGGCATTCTGGGCGCCCAGGTGCTCGGTCTGAATTTCGAATGTGGTTCGGTTGTAATAATCAAGCCCCCGGACCAGCTGGTCGTTCACCTCGAAGGAGATGTTTAACGCATCAAGGGTGGCTTTGAGTGATCCAAAATGGTCCCGGCAGTCCCGGCAGAGAAAGGCGGGTATGGCGGGTGCGTCCCGAACGATGGTGCGGCAGGTTTCCACTTTGCAATCAAACACCCGCAACGGGTTTAACTGGGCCCTTTTTTGACAATCGGCGCAAAGGGATGAGGTCTTTTCGGCCAGATAGCTTTTCAGCTTTTCTTTAAAGCCCGGCTGACAATCGGGGCATCCCAGGGAATTGACTTGCAGGGTGAGGTCCCGCAACCCCATTGTCTCAAAAAGATACATCGCCAGGCTGATTATTTCGGCATCGCTTTTGGGACCCGGATCGCCGAAAAGTTCAACATCAATCTGATGAAACTGCCGAAAGCGGCCCTTTTGAGGCCGTTCATGCCTGAACATGGGCCCCATGGCATATAATTTCTGTATGGGATAATTCTGGTACAACCGGTGTTGAATATAGGCCCTGACCACAGACGCGGTGGCCTCCGGCCTCATGGTCAGCCCCCGTCCCTTGATATCTTCAAAGGAGTACATCTCCTTTGACACAATATCGGTTTCCTGGCCGATGCCGCGGCTGAAAAGTTGGGTTTTTTCAAGAATGGGGGTCTTGATTTCCTGGTATCCAAATGCGGAAAAAAGATCCCGCGCCTTGGCTTCAATTTCCTGCCATCGGGCTGATTCTCCGGGGAGGATATCTTTAAAGCCTTTTAATGTTGTAAATTCCAATGGATAATGCGCTCCTGTTTCGCTGTAAAAAGGTTCTTCCTTTGATTATTCGATGGTGATTTTTCTGGCCACTTTCTTTTTCCCCGGCATGTCTCTTTTTTCCAGATTCTTTATTTTTGAATCCAGCAGGGTTTTGACGGCTTTGAGAAGTTCAAGGTGTGACCGGTCCAGGTGTTTTCTGAATTCCGGGGCGTTTTTGGCCAAATCTTCGAGGCCCCGAAGAAACTTCCCCAAAGAGCATAATGTTTTGGTGCCACCCGCCTCACTTTCCTTTCCGGCCATAACGAACTCCTCTTATGAATCAAAAATGGATCAACAAATGCTGCCCTTCAAGAGTGGCCTTGAGCGAGTCCAGCGCCGCAACCTGCCGGGGAAGCATCACGCCCCGTTTGAAGCCGCCGATGCGAACAATCAGTTCATCAGCGATTTTATGCAGCGCCACTGGTGTATTCTTTCTGACGGGAG
>JAFCZI010000402.1 GCA_019314425.1 Deltaproteobacteria bacterium
GAAATCAGTACTCATCTTGTCCACTTCATCCAGACAAAATACAGGATTGTTGGATTTTGCTTTTTTCAGAAACTGAATGATCTTTCCAGGCATCGCCCCGATATAGGTTCGCCTGTGACCCCTGATTTCAGCCTCATCCCGAACCCCTCCAAGGGAAAGGCGCACGTAATTCCGGCCTGTCGCCCGGGCCACTGATTTTGCCAGTGACGTTTTACCGACACCGGGGGGGCCCACCAAACAGAGGATTGGGCCTCTCATTTTTTTTGTGAGGCGCTGAACCGCCAGATATTCCAGAATTCGCTCTTTGGGTTTTTCCAGCCCGTAATGGTCTTCGTTCAGGATAACCTCGGCTTCCGCGATGTCAAATTTCTTCCGGCTCTTTTCAAACCAGGGCAGGTCAATGATCCAATCAATATAATTTCGCACCACGGCGGCTTCCGCCGACATGGGGGACATCATCTTGAGTTTTTTGAATTCCTGCCTTATCCGCTGATGGGCCTCCCTGGAGACTTTTTTACGCTTGATTTTCTTTTCCAGATCCGCCAGTTCCGCCTTGAAGTGGTTTCCAGGATCCCCTGCTTATCTGTAACTTTCATTGCCAGATGCCCGGCAATGGTATCGGCCAGACGTCCGGGGTCTTCGATGGCGGTCACAGCTGAAACAATTTCTTTGCCGATTTTAGCATTCAGTTTTGCATATTCTTCAAAGCTGGTATTGATGCTGCGCATCAGGGCTTCCGTTTCCAGGTCCGAAGCCGTAAGCTCTTCGCATTTGCTGACCTCAACCATGAAAAAGCCCTGCTTATCCATGAAGTTCTCTATCTGGCCGCGTTCTTTCCCTTCAATAAGGGCTTTGACGGTACCGTCAGGTAGCTTAAGCAACTGAAGGACCGCCCCCAGTGTCCCAAAGGAATAGATATCCTTGGGTGTCGGGTCATCTACGCCGGCATCCGACTGGGCCGACAGGAAAACCTCTTTTTCATGGGAAAGCGCATATTCGAGTGCTTTAATAGATTTTTTACGTCCCACGAAGAGGGGCACGACCACGTTGGGAAAAACCACCACATCTCTCAAAGGGAGAAGCGGGTAATAAAATTTTTCGTCAACACCGATGTTATCCTGAATATCTTTTTTTATGGTAAGCATTTTTTTATCCAAATTTTGCCTGGGTTTCATATAGCAACAAAGGCGGCGTGCCCTTGGTGACAACCTCTTCATTGATGACGCACTCTCGAATTTCCGGAACCGATGGAATATCGTACATAATTTCCAACATGAGTGATTCAAGAACCGCCCGTAAGCCCCTCGCCCCCGATTTTCTTTTGAGCGCCGCTTCAGCTACGGCGGTCAGGACTTCTTCCGTAAATTTCAGTTCCACGTCTTCCAGTTCAAACAGTTTTTTATACTGTTTGGTCAGGGCATTTTTGGGTTCCGTGAGGATACGGACAAGGGCATCCAGGCTCAGTTCGTTCAAAGTGGTCACAATGGGAATGCGACCAATAAATTCGGGAATCAGACCGAACTTGATCAGGTCTTCCGGTTGAACGAGCGGCATGATTTTATTGATATCGATGTCGCCCTTCCCCTTGATGTCCGCTTCGAACCCCATCAATTTGCTTCCGATGCGGTTTCTGATGATCCTGTCCATGCCGTTGAAGGTGCCACCACAGATAAACAGAATATTACTGGTATCGACCTTGACAAAATCCTGCTGCGGGTGTTTCCTCCCGCCCTTGGGCGGCACATTTGCCAGGGTGCCCTCGATTATTTTCAAAAGAGCCTGCTGCACCCCTTCACCGGAGACATCGCGCGTGATGGACGGACTGTCCGACTTTCGGGCGATCTTGTCGATCTCATCAATATAAACAATGCCTTTACACGCCGACTCCACATCATAATCCGCCATCTGGACCAGGTTTAAAATGATATTTTCAACGTCTTCACCCACATAGCCGGCTTCCGTGAGGGTCGTTGCGTCCGCGATGGTAAAGGGGACTTTCAGTATCCTGGCAAGGGTTTTAGCGAGAAGCGTCTTTCCTGAACCCGTAGGCCCGATGAGCAGGATATTGCTCTTTTCGATCTCAACCCCTTCCATATCCACTTTGGTGTTGATCCGTTTGTAGTGGTTGTGAACCGCAACAGAAAGAACTTTCTTTGCTTTGTCCTGTTCTATGACGTACTGGTCCAGGGTTTCCTTGATCTCAGCGGGCTTTAAGAGCTGAGGCCCGTCCGCTTCATCCTCCTGGTTATGTTCTTCCGCAATAATTTCGTTGCAAAGCTGTATACATTCGTCACAAATATATACCGAAGGGCCTGCAATGAGCTTTTTTACCTCATCTTGGCTCTTGCCACAAAAAGAACATAGCAGGTCATCATTGGAAGTATCGTTTTTGCCCATGACCTTCTTTCCTATTTTTTATCGGTTAACGAATCTTTCATTTCTCTTTTATGAATAATCTTGTCGATAATGCCATATGTTTTAGCCTGCTGGCTGTCCATGAAAAAATCGCGATCGGTATCTTTACGGATCCTTTTGATATCCGTTCCCGTATGGTCAGCAAGAATCCGATTGAGGGTGTCCCTGATTTTGAGTATTTCCTTGGCCTGGATATCGATATCCGTCGCCTGCCCCTGAGCGCCCCCCAGCGGCTGGTGGATCATGATTCTGGAATGGGGCAGAGCATAGCGTTTATCATGGGCCCCGGCCGCCAGAAGAATAGCCGCCATACTGGAGGTC
>JAFCZI010000403.1 GCA_019314425.1 Deltaproteobacteria bacterium
CAGGCTCCTCTGAAACGATTTGCCGCCGGAATTGAGTGCGTTCGTTCGACTCCTAACGATCTGAAAGATCACTTCAGAAAGAAAGTCCGGCGCAGGGTCAACAAGGATCGGACGATCATCCTTGATAAACATCTGTATGAAGGACCGGTCTCTTTGATCGGAAAACAGGTGGAGCTTTTGTACCATGAAAATGAGTATGACCGGGTTGAACTTCAGTACAAGAATCAATCATACGGATTTCTCAATGAGGTGGACCCCCATGTCAACTACCGGGTCAAACGAGATAAAAATAATGATCCGGTGATTTTGAATGACACCACAACGCCTCCCAGTGGTCGGATGTGGGAGGGCGGCTCATGAACAGCACTCATCGTATTTTTTTCGGGCTTCAACGCGACCCTTTTGTCGCTGATATCTCCCACAAGGAGATCCTTGTCACCTCATCGGTTACGGGTGTGCAAGAGCGCATCCACTATGCGGTTTCACTGGGTTCCGTTGCCCTGATTACCGGGGAAATCGGCAGTGGAAAATCCACAGCTCTTCGTTATGTTGCAGGTGCTTTCCACCCTTCCGAGTACCGGATTATCCATGTCACCGCCTCAGCTGGCTCCATCCTGGAGCTCTACCGAAATATACTGGGGGAGCTGGGTCTGGAACCTGCAGGCAGCTCACGGGCCAGAATGACCCATCAGATTAAGCAGGTGATCAAAGACAGCGTCCTTGGTAAAAAAATAAAAGTGGTACTGATTATCGACGAAGCCTCGCTGCTTCGGCTGGATGTATTTTCAGAGCTGCATACCCTGACCCAGTTCGATAATGACTCCAAACCCTTTTTGCCCATGGTACTGGCAGGCCAGGGCAATCTGGTGGATAACCTGAAGTACCGCTACTCATTGCCCCTGGCTTCAAGGGTGGTGGCAAGATGCCATCTTCAGGGAGTGGATCAAGAGGGCATGGAAAGCTACCTGGCCCATCATCTGGCCATTGCTGGCGTTCATACCTCTCTTTTTGAATCTCCAGCGGTGACCGCCATCCATCAGGGGTCCGGCGGTCTGTTCAGAAAAGCCAACCATCTGGCAAGGGGTGCCCTTATCGTGGCGGCACAAAAGCAGGCCACCTTGGTCTGTGCGGAGCATGTGCGCATTGCCGCCACGGAACTTTTCTAATCCCAACCTCCCACACCGCTATCTGATCTCGCCCGAAGGGATCGTCTTCTCCTTCGGGCGGGGCAAACAAAAGGGACTCCCATGGAAAAAATCATGATGAAACTGAGCCGTTTTTTTCATCAAGGCTTTCATTTCGCTGTGCTGGATCTGAACGTCGGAGCACGATGGTGTGTTGAAAGCAACGCCTCAAATATCCCATATCTCAAGGCTGAAAACGCCCGGGGAAACCATATCCTCCTTCAACCTCTCTCACAACCCTCCTATTTACTGGTGGATGACGTGCCACCGGACATCCTTTGTCGTCATCATCAGCAGGACGGAAAATGGAAGCCGGGACGAATGGGGGTTGAAACCTCTCCGGGAAACTACCAGGTCTGGATACACGCCCATCGCCCCATCTGTCTTGATGAAAAACGATACTGGCTCAAAAGGCTCAAATCCGATCCCGGAGCTGATCCTGCCAATAGATGGGGAAGATCTCCGGGCTTCAGGAACAGAAAAGAAAAATATCGCACGGATTCAGACAAATACCCTCTGGCAAAATTGATCTGGATAGACTGGAAAAATACCGCCTTTATTCCAGAGTCCGGAACCACGACATCTGTACAAACTCCCACACCCCTTACCCATCTACCCCCGGTGGGGGGTGTGTGCCATCCCTTACCCATCTCTCGTCATCTATATGAACGGGGGGATCCATCGGCAACGGATTTTGCCTATGCCATTGCCCTTATCAGAAGGGGGGCTGATGACGACTTTGTCCACCATTGCCTGATGGAGCAAAGAAGTGACTGGAATAAACATTTGGGAGAAAAAAGGAAACTTGCATATTTGAAAAAGAGCATCCGTAGGGCCAGGCATGTCGTAAACTCAACCTGAAGCATAAGGCCCCATTTTATGGCGCTGCCAAACCTTCCAGAAAAAACCCCGAAAATCGGGTTGTTTTTTTGTAAAGCGTTTCACATTTAACTATAACCTTTGAATATCAAGCTTCTCTTGATTTTTAATACTGATATGAGGTGAACTGATGCAGACAAAAAGGGGTGGATACAGAGGAAAACCAAAGCCAAAGTTACCAAAGCATTTGAAACGAGTTCATGTCAATGCTCGAATCCAGCAGTGGATGATTGACCT
>JAFCZI010000404.1 GCA_019314425.1 Deltaproteobacteria bacterium
AGTTTTGTTGACACCGTCATAATTCAGCCAGGCCGCCAAATCAACACCGAACTTACCATAGATAGACCCATCGTCGCCGACACTGACATCCACCGAGGCGTCAAAATCGACATCCGCTGATGCCCCGCCACCACCATAAAAGGCACCACCGCCAACACTGGTCGCTTTTGCCCGTGCCAAACCATCAAGATTGACCAACATGTCAAAACTGCCATTGTTTGCACTAAGGTTGACATTATCACCAATCAGGCCTGTTGCCTGGGCCTCGTTCAGCACCACCGTTTTAGTAAAGGCATCCCCGCCACCAAGACTGAAACTTTTACCACTGGATTCGGAGGTCACTGTCGATTTCAGATAAGCATCCACATCGAATGCTGGGGCATCAACACCGTCTGTACCGGTTACCGTTACCGTGGAACCTGAGCCGGAGTCGGCGCCAATACCTACATTAACCGAACCCTTGTCTTCGACAGTTGCAGTCAAGCTTGAGATTGACACCAGACCGGAGACATTGGTTTGGGAAATATTGGCATTGCCCACATGTTCGCCCTCGGCCCGCATCGACAGAGTTGGTGTCGAAACAGTAGCACCATCACCAATATACGCATTCGTATCACTATCCAGGGTCGTCTTGATAGTGGTCACACCTAAACTTAAAGCGCCACCGAAGCTAAAGCTCCCTGATGACGGACTGGCGGATACCTTCGAGTCAGCCAGCATGGTCAAACCACCTGATAATGTCAGGATCGAGCCGTCTCCAACATAGGTTTCAGTATCATGCGCTGTTGTTGCGGTAATATCTGTGATCTGGATGTCAGCAATCCCTGCAGCACCTATAGAGTCCACAGTGGCACTTGCTTCAGTATCCGACAGGGCTTTCAGAATCACCTCCCCTGCATTTATAGTACTGCCGGCACCAATATAACTGCGCGTCGCAGAGTCCTGCTCACTTCCTGAACCAACGACAGCAACCACTTTCATGTCTTTGACATTTGCAATCCCTGCACCGGTACCTGAATCGATAAAAGCCTGTGCCATAGGGTTCGCCATCACGGTGTCAGCGACAGCTTTGAGCTGATGGGCACCAAGATTCAAAAAGGAATTATTACCAACAAAAGCTTCGGTCTCACGACTTGCAGTAGCCGTGGCATCCAGCAAGCTGATCTGAGCAATACCTCCGGCGCCAAAATCACCTAGTGAAGAGTTTGCCATCGCCTCTACACCATCATCCACCAACGTCAAATCAAGTTCTTCAGCACGCAAGTCAATACTTCCGGCGTTCAACGTTGTGTTCTTGCCGACATAGGCACGAGTAGCGCCTGACGCATCAGAGATGACTGTCGTTTTTCCGAATTTCACGCCAGCTGTGAAACCAAATCCTTCTGCAGTACTGTTAGCGATAGTTTTGCTGCGGGCATCCGCATCGATATTTCCGACCCAAATTATGGCAGCATCATTTGTAATTTCATCGACATTCCGGCCTGCATAGGTCTCTGTCAGGCTGGTAACTTTCGCAATGGGGCTAAGGATACTGATATCAGCGACCCCAGAAAGTGAAATACTTTCTACTACCGCATCAGCACGGGCATAACCGTCTGCCAGCAGGCGCAAGTCCAGGCTACCCAGATCCGCACCATCGTTAATAAATGCACGCGTCGCTCCACCTGCATCAGCTAAAGGACTGAATGAGTTGACCTTAACTCCGAGTGATCCACCGCCGGACTTGACTGTAGCGTCAGCATCGAAGTTACCCCATGCCTGGATAACCATTTTGGAAACATTTGTCAGCACGATGTCGGCTGTTGGGTTACCGCCTCCCACAGTATCCGTGGAAGCTCCCACGAAGGCCTCAACGACAGCGGACACGGTTGCCGTTGGCTGCAAATCTTCATAAGTTCCTATTAATGAGAAGCTGCCATTAGAGGTTGAAGCATCAGCAATAAAGTCGATCCTGTTGCCATCTTTACCCGCTTGGATGCTCAGATTGCCTGCATCGATATCGACACCATCTCGTACATAAGCCCGGGTCGCACCGTCCACTTTTGCAGTTGGTTCGAATAGTGTTATTTTTAATGCTCCGAAGCCACCACCATCGATATCCGAGATGGCTGTCATCACAGCATCTGCCTGAACCGTTATTTGTCCACTGCCAACATTGATACCGGCAGCATCCGTTCCGGCAACCACTCCGCTGAGTGCACCGGCGAAAGCCTCGGTACGACTGGAGACTGTAGCAAGAGACTCAGCATTTCCGATTGCTGCTAATAAACCCACGTCAACCACGTCACTGTCAGTCGTC
>JAFCZI010000006.1 GCA_019314425.1 Deltaproteobacteria bacterium
AGATGGCGCTTGAATCCACTAACCCTTCGCGGGATTATCCCATGTCTCACCAGACAAACGAAGACGGTTTCACCTTTGACCGTATGAACCATACTTATGCCTCCGGGTATTGTTAGAAAGTTTGAAAGGGATGCGATCCCAAAATGTTGATGGCTTCGTAAAAAGTCACGAATCTATCTACAGAATATTCCTGTGGTTAAAATTTTCGTCTTCCTTGCACTTAAACAAAATTGAGCCTTTTTCAAAGGTCTCAATATACAGGGGCCGTCATCTTTTCTTTTTTTTACCGAGGCCCATAAGATCAGACCCTATTTACAGATCTTTGAACATGCTGGAAAATCAGTTTTGAGCTGTTTGGGACAGGTTTATCCCAATATTTGATTATTCTTCCGGCTATTCTGGTTATACTTTCAGCGGCAATGCTGTTCGGATAACCTGTAAGCAGCGGGGTTTGGTTGAGTACCGATTCGTTTACTACGGGGTCATTAAAAATAAACCCGAAATAGTCGCCCTCAATATTCAGTACATTCCGGAGGCTTCCGCTTATCTTTGAAGCGGTTTTCGAATCATCCGGGCCAGTTCCCCTGTTAAAAACAATCCTCGGCCTGAACTCTTTAGATATCTTTGAGATCAGCTTTTTTACCTCGGGCTCTTCTGTGGTCAGTTTATTTTTCAATTCTTTAATGGACGGTATCTGACTTTCGATCGGTTTGGTGATCAGCTCTTTAAGAAGGCGGCTGACAGGTCTGTTTTTCACCAGACTTTTTTCGATGGTTCTGATCAAGTAGCTTTTCAAAAACCCGAGCATACTGATGATAGCGGGATATTCGGGAGTTGTAACCGTAATGCCGTGCTTCCCAAGCCCAAAAAAATCAAGGGTATTATATGAAGAACCAGCGCCGAGATCCAAAAGGATATAATCCGCTGAAAGGTCCTTGATTCTCCTGAGCAGCTTCATTTTCTGAGCATATGCGATATTCGCCATAAAGGACATTTTACCGTCCCCCGGAATAAATTTGAGGTTGGGAATTGAAGTCGGTACGAGAAAATCGGTCAGCTCTCCTCTGCGGGCTTTTAAGAAATCTCCCACTCCGGGAAACCGATTAGGAACCCCGAGGAAATAATGGAGGTTCGATCCACCGAGATCCAGATCAATGGCAATTGTGGTGTGCCCCGCCTGAGCAAGGGCGATGGACAGGTTCGCAGTAAGAAGCGATTTGCCCACCCCCCCCTTTCCGGAGGCTACCGGTATAATTACGGCGTTTGTTTCCATGGTTGACTTTTTACGGGACCATTGCGCTTATTCCAATCTCATACGCATCATACAAAGGTGGTTAAAGATTCTTGGCATTCACCAATGGTTCTTTAAACTCGTCGGGGTCACAGTTAAACCCGTCACTGTCTATTTGCGCTGTTCCTGCGTTAATTAATGCGTCCCTAACCGCTTCTGGGCTTGGAACCCCGGATTGTGACCTGATATAAAGCGCTGCTGAGCCTGCTGCATGTGGCGCTGACATGCTGGTTCCACTGATGGTATTGTACTCATTGTTCTTCCAGGTTGAAAGGATGTAAACACCAGGGGCAGCCAGGTCAATATCTTCGCCGAAGTTGCTGAAAGATGCGAAAGTGCCGTCATTTCCATAAACTGTTGCCTCTCCCAACCCACCTCCCTGTCCATCTGTATCCACAATTGCTGAAATGGTAATTACCTCATCATAGCAAGCAGGGATGGTATTCTTTGCGTCCTTACCCTCATTTCCAGCTGCTACTACATAGGTTATCCCCGCAGCCACAGAATTCCTAATAGCCTCATGCAATGGGTCCGTGGGGTCATCATTGGTGCCCGAACCACCTAAGCTCATGTTGGCAACAGCGACGACATTAGAATTTTTGGTAACCCAATCAATGCCACCAATGACATTGGAAAGGAATCCCGATCCCTTTTTATCGAGAACTTTCACAGCATAAAGATGGGCCCCCGGCGAAACGCCGACAACGCCGGTATTATTGTCAATAGCGGCAACTATCCCGGCAACGTGCGAACCGTGACCGTTATCGTCATTGCCGTTTCTTGTGCCTCTGACAAAAGTGACATTCCCGTTGATGTTGGCTGCCAGATCATCGTGGTCCAGGTCAATTCCGGTATCAATGATCGCTACACCAACGCCAAATCCTGTGTTTTCGTTAAGGTCGGCATCAATACGATTTACGCCGTGGGTATTTCCTGTGGCGGGGGTAGCTCTTCTTCCTTATCTGGCGGACCTACATCCGGGGGTTTGGGCATAGCGTAAACGGCCTTATCTGCTGCAATATATTTCACCCTTGAATCGTCTTTAATAGCGTTTAGGCTTTGAATGGGAATCGTTGCAGAAAAACCCTTAATAGCCACGGTGTAAATATGTTTCAAGGACAGACCATGGTTCTCCGCCATCTCATTTGCTACATCAGGGATATTGGAGAGCGTATCGTGGAAAACGACAATGTATCGACCCGGGACTATATTGTTGGCTAAATCGGTGAATGCGCTTGAATCGGATGTCGTGAAAAACACCCCCGCCATTGACAAAATAATTACCCATAGAAACTTTTTCATAGCCTTTTCTCCTTTCCTTAGATAAAGCTTAACCCCTCACTTTGCTTTTGCCATGAAAGATGGGGACAGCCCTTGACATAGAACAAATTTCCAAAACCATCTTTCAGCTCCCCCTCATTGTAACACAATGATTATCTAGTGTCTGAAAAAAAACTATAGTGCTTTTCATATGACCCAGTACATTTTTTACCTCATGTTATAAAGTACTGGTATGAAGTCAATTGCAATTGACTATACAATTGACTATAGTCCCGAGTTCCGAGGACACCTTGCTGATGATCTCCTTCAGACCTGAAACATTCGCTAAAAAAGGTTGTTGGTTAATGCGGTGGAATATGCTGTGAATTTTACAACGGGTGAAACGCTTGCCGTAAAACATTTTCCCGCCTATTTAAGAAAAAATCAGTTCAGATACTTCAAAAAACGGAGAAAAACAAATGGGCTTTAAAACGGTGTTGTATGAACGGGATGGATTTACCGGTATCCTTCGACTGAATCGTCCGGAGCGAATGAACGCGGTCATTGAGCAGATGTATCTGGATATCCGGGCAGTCCTTGATGAAGCACGAAAGGATGCGGATGTCCGGGTACTCGTTCTTACCGGCACGGTGCGGAAAGGGCCCGGCGGGGATAAACAAGCCTTTTGCGCGGGGGCGGATTTGAAAAAACATGGGGCCGGGGATCGAACCCTGTGGCAAAAGCGGGAATATATCTTTTTGGCCCACGAGACCACTCGAATGATCCACGAATTTCCCAAACCCGTCATCGTGGCCGTCAATGGCCCTGCCAGGGGGGCGGGAACGGAAATGGCTTTGAACGGGGACTTTATGTTCATGGCGGATACGGCCACCATCGCTTTTCCCGAAACCGGCCTGGCTACCTGTGTGGGCGGCGGGGCGACCTATCTTCTGACCCAGCTGGTGGGCGCTATGCGCGCCAGGGAATTGATTTTTACGGGGAGGATTCTTGATGGGCCTGGGGCGGTGGCGCTGGGGTTGGCCTTGAGATCGGTACCGGTTGAGCAATTGATGCCCGAAGCCCTTGCGTTTGCGTCCGTGCTGGCGGAAAAGGCGCCCGTATCTCTGGCATTAACCAAGGATTTGATGCGTCATGCGCCCCATCGGGATATGGAAACCGTATTGCTGGCCGAGTCCGAGGCCATCCTGGCCTGCATGAACACGGAGGACTGGCACGAGGGTATTCGATCTTTTGCTGAAAAACGAAAACCCGTATTTAAGGGGAGATAAGGTCATGGGTCTGGAACATGTATTAAATGCAACGTCCGTTGCCGTGGTGGGTGCTTCCAAAAAGGAAACCAAACGAGGATATCAGTCCATTAAGACCCTGTTGGATCAGGGGTTTGAGGGGCGGATTTATCCGGTAAATCCCAAGGAAAAAATCATTTTGGGGTTACCATGTTATAAACAGGTCTCCGAAATTGAAGGCCCCGTTGAAATGGTCTTAATTACGACGCCTGCCAAGACCATTCCCGGAATTCTTGAGGATTGCGGCAAAAAGGGGGTGGCGGGGGCGGTCATCATCGCCGGTGGCTTTGGTGAACTGGGAAAAGCCGGAAAGGATCTGGAAAAAGAGATTGTCGCTATCGCCAAAGGGCATGGTATTCGGTTGATCGGTCCCAACACGTCCGGCATAATGAACCTCGAGAGTCATATGAATCTGGTGGGTCTCAAGGATGTGCCCAAAGGTCATATTGCCCTGATTTCCCAGAGTGGCAACATGGCTCTGACGCTCATTACGGAAGCCGCCATCAAGAGCCGGCAGGGGTTTTCCTATTACGTGGGTATTGGAAACGAGGCGGATATCAAGTTCCACGAGTATCTGGCCTTTTTTCAGGAAGATCCCAACACCCGTGCGATCCTCATGTATGTGGAAGGGATGCGGGATGGTCGCCGGTTTCTTCAACAGGCCTATCAGACCACCCGAAAAAAGCCTATCGTGATGCTCAAGAGCGGTCGTTCAGCTGCGGGAAAGCTTTCGGCGGGATCTCACACCGGTGCTCTGGCAGGCATGTCGGAAGTGGCTCGGTCCGCCTTTCAAAGGGCCGGTATTATTGTTATTGAAGATTCCGACGAACTGTTTCCCGCAGTCGAAACCCTGGCTAGCCTTCCCCATATCAAAAATCAGAGCGTCGCTATCCTCACGGACGGTGGGGGCCATGCCACCATTGCGGCGGATAAATTGACGGATCTGGGGGTGAATATCCCGCTCATGGGTGAGAAAACCCAAAAGAAGCTCAAAGCCCTGTTGCCCGTGGGCGCGTCAACCCGGAATCCGATTGACATCGCGGGCGGCGCCGATGAAAATCCGGCGGTTTTCGCGGATTGCATTGAAGTTTTGCTCCATGATCCTCAGGTGGGGGGGGTGCTGGCGGTGGGCCTCTTTGGCGGCTATAATATCCGTTTTTCGGAAAGCCTCGAATTTGTGGAGGAAGACGCGGCCCACCGAATGGGGAAACTGGTGAAGGATGTCGGCAAACCCATTGTGGTTCACAGCCTGTACAATTATGCCAGGCCCCACTCCCTCGACTTGCTTCGGTACTACAATATCCCCGTGTATGACTCCCTTGAAGTTGCCTGCAAGAGTATTTCCGTTCTCTCGGAATACGGGGACTACCTGTGCGGTTACAACGCTAACCAGAAATTCGTATTCAGCGCTGGCCAAAAGGCCAATCTTCGAGGCCGCGAGATCTTCAAAAGGGCCCACGCAGAACACCGCAGTGCTCTTTTTGAGTATGAAGCTAAGGAACTGATCGGGTTGCACGGTGGGCCGCATTTCGAGAACAGACTGGTCCATTCAGCGGATGAAGCGTTTGCGGCGGCATCCTCGATGGAGGGTCCGGTGGTCATGAAAATCGTATCGCAGGATATCCTGCACAAGACCGATGTGGGCGGTGTTCAGCTCAATTTGACCACCAAAGCGGAGATTATCGCTGCCTATGACGCCATCATGAAAGGCGCGGTCGGTTACAATGCGACCGCTGACATCCATGGGGTCCTGGTGGAACCCATGATGAAGCAGGGCCTTGAACTGATTGTGGGCACCAAAATGGACGATCAATTCGGTCCCATCATCATGTTCGGTATCGGCGGCACCCTGGTGGAGATTTTGAAGGACGTGGTATTCCGCGTGTTACCCATATCGGAGCGTACCGCCCGCAGGATGATCGATAAAATTCGGTCCGTGGAGTTGCTGAACGGTTTTCGGGGCCATCCGCCCGTGGATCGAAAAGCACTCAAAAAACTCCTGTTGACCCTATCGGAAATTGTGGGGTCCTATAAGATCATCCAGGAAATTGACCTTAATCCCGTTATCGCCTATGAAAAGGGTCTTGCCGTTGCCGATGCTCGGATTTTGCTCAAAAAGGGCGAGGATTTTACCGATTGGTAGGGGCCTTAGGGAACTTCCAACAGTTCCCTTAGCGTTTCCAGTGAAGGAGTTTTGTTGTTGCGGACTTTTTCAGCCGTTCCAGGTGATCTGTTGAATTGAAAAGCGTTTCACACAGGTCACATTTTCTATATTTGACGATTTCGCTGGCTTTGAATCCCAGAAATGACGCCATGGCCGTAAGCCCCATGGTTTTGATCAGGTGAAAAAGCAGGTTCTTTTCTTTTTTTTGAAACAGATGGTCAACGGAATGGCTTTTCAAGTTGCCCAGGTAAAAAGCGTCTGTTTTAGTGAACTGATTGCCGGCATCACAACAGGCAAACATATCCAGGTCCGGTGACAGGTAGGGGTTCATGGCACACCGATGGGCGGGATAGTCCGTGAAAACAGGGGGTCTGGTGATTCCTGTTGCGTTTCCGAAATAGATGAGGGGCTCGGGAAAATACTTCAGTTGGTTGTCCTGGAGAAACTGTTCCTGAACATCATCTTCCTTCCTGAAATCCGTTACAAAAGATATGAAATAATCAAGTCCATACCTTTGGCAGCTCAGAGCGGCATTGAGGATGTTTTCCCGGTTCACATTCTTCTGATGCCAGCGGCTGAAGCTGATTCTCAATTGGGATAATCCGGTGTCCTTCAGTGTCGAGACCACTTCATCTGAACGGTCCCTGGTTTTGCTCCAGTAGCCGTTGGTGACAATCCTTGAATAGATGTCCTGCATTTTACACGTTCGAACAAGTTCCTTCATTTCGTCTAAATACAACAACGGTTCTCCCGCTGTGAAACTGATGCCTGTGACATGAGAACTGGACATTTCATCAATGATTTGGATGGCACTTTCGAGGGCCATTTTCGTTTCCGGTGACCCGTCATGGGCGGCCACGCAATGATTGCATTTAATGTTGCACCGGGTAGAATAGCCAAAGGCAATCTGGCGAGTGTTGTTCATTGTCTTACCATTGGGATGTTGACATTAAAAACCATTGAACCCCCCCGTCAGATCGGGCATACTCTTAACCGGTCAAGGATCAGGAAAAAGAGCTGCCTATGGATGGGAGCACTCCTTACCTTCTATCATTTATCATTCAAAATTGGAAGAGATGGGAAAAATGAATAACCCCTACTTTATTTTGAAACCGCTACCTTGTATCGGCATTACCATGGGAGACCCGGCGGGTATCGGCCCTGAAATCATTGCCATGGCCCTGGCCGATAGGCAGGTTTATGAAGTTTGTCGCCCCGTGGTGTTGGGGGATAGCGCCGTGCTTTCCGCAGCTGTTTCACGAATTGGTCAAAATGCGCCGGAACGTTTGCCCGATGCGGTGTTCATCAATCGCATTTCAGCCCCTGCCGAGGCGCAGGGCAAGCCGGGCGTGATAGATCTGATTCCCCTGTCGGATCTGGGTTCAGAGGCCATAGAACCGGGCAAACCCGTTGTGGCGGGGGGGAAGGCCATGGTGGACTATATCCTGCGGGCCGTGGATATGGCGGTTCAGGGTGAAATTCAAGGTATGGTTACTGCTCCCATCAGCAAAGTGCTCATGCATGAGGCCGGGTACAAATATGACGGGCATACCCAGCTGATTGCGCAAAGAACGAACGCCAAAGATTACGTGATGATGCTGGCGGGGGCTAAGCTCCGGGTGGTATTGGTGACCATCCATTGTGCCCTTAAGACCGTGCCTGATCTGTTGGATCGGGAAGGGATCTATCAAACCATTATGATTACGGCCCAGGCGCTCAAGGCGGACCTGGGGTTTTCAAGCCCGCGCCTGGCGGTAGCCGCCCTGAATCCCCACGCGGGTGAAGAAGGACTCTTTGGAACTGAGGAGCAGGAGATGATTACGCCGGCCATCTCTCAGGCGCGTCAGCAGGGGATTGATGTGGAGGGGCCGTTCCCCGCCGACACGCTGTTTCACCAGGCCGCTGCCGGTCGTTTTGAAGCGGTGGTGGCCATGTATCATGACCAGGGGCTTATCCCCTTAAAGCTCCTTCATTTTTCCGATGCGGTTAATGTGACCCTGGGCCTCCCCATCATCAGAACCTCGGTGGATCATGGTACCGCTTATGACATTGCCGGGACCGGTCGGGCCGATCCTTCAAGCCTCAAGGCCGCCATCGTCATGGCCACAGAAATGGCCAAAAACAGAGGCCTAAACCCATAACGCCTAATCCCTAACCTATACAGGACACCCATGTCTATCGACGCCATCAAAATCAGAGGTGCTCGCCAGCACAATCTTAAAAATATCAACCTGGATATCCCCCGGAACCGGTTTGTGGTGATTACAGGGCTTTCCGGTTCGGGTAAATCGTCTCTGGCTTTCGACACCATCTATGCCGAGGGTCAGCGGCGGTATGTGGAATCTCTTTCCGCTTACGCCCGGCAGTTTCTGGAGCAGATGGACAAACCGGACGTGGATGCCATTGAGGGGCTTTCCCCGGCCATCGCTATTCAACAGCACGGGTTCAGCCGCAACCCCCGGTCAACCGTAGGAACGGTTACCGAAATTTATGACTACATGCGGGTTCTTTTCGCCCGGGTGGGTCAACCCTACTGCCCGGAATGCGGTATTGAGATTCGGTCTCAAACCATCCAGCAGATCGTGGATCAGATTTTGAGTTGGGATGAAGGGAGCCGGATTCAGATCATGGCGCCCCTTATCGAAGATCGAAAAGGAGAGCATCTGCGGCTGCTTCAGGGACTTCGCAAAGACGGATATACCCGGGTGCGTGTGGATGGAACGGTGCGGCTTCTGGATGAGGATATTGTCCTTGAGAAGAACCGAAAGCACACGATTCAGGTGGTGGTGGACCGGTTGGTCATTAAGCCGGAGATTCAGCGACGTTTGACGGATACCATGGAGCTGACCCTTTCCCTGGGTGACGGCAAGGCGGTGGTGGAGGTGATCGGATCGGGGGACGAGTTCTTCAATCAAAAGGCGGCATGCCCAAAATGTGGCCTCAGCATGCCGGAATTGACGCCGCAGATGTTTTCGTTTAACAACCCTGCGGGGGCGTGTCCGGAATGCGGCGGCCTAGGCACAAAGCGGGCATTTGATCCGTCGCTGGTGGTCACAGACGAGGCCCTTTCACTCCCGGACGGTGCGATCACGGCGTGGCCCAGGCGCTTTATCGGCTATTACCAGCAGATGCTGTGTGCGGTGCTGGAACATTGCGGCATTGAGAAGACTCGGCCTTTCAAAGATATCCCATCGGATATTCAAGAGATACTGTTGTATGGTTCCGGCCGGGAAAAAATTCCGTTTGAATTTCAAACAGCGCGTCGAAAAAAATCCCGCAACCGCCCTTTTGAGGGGGTGATTCCAAATCTTGAGCGTCGTTATCGTGAGACCCATTCCTACCGGGTGCGTTATGAAATCGAAAAGTTCACGAGCATTCGGTCCTGTTCGATTTGTCAGGGCGCCCGGCTTAAATCCACCAGCCTGGCGGTTCGCGTCGGGGGCAGGGGCATTCATGAACTCACCGCCCTTTCCGTGGAGAAGGCGTATCTTTTTTTTGAGGACCTGACGTTGGGGCCCAGAGAAAAGATCATCGCGAAAGGCGTGCTCAAGGAGATACGGGAGCGACTGGGATTTTTAAGGAGTGTCGGGCTTGATTATCTGACCATCGATCGTTCTTCCGGCACCTTGTCGGGCGGAGAGGACCAGCGGATTCGACTGGCCACCCAGATCAGTTCCAGGCTTGCCGGTGTGCTCTATGTCCTGGATGAACCGAGCATCGGCCTGCACCAGCGGGATAATCTGAGGCTCCTCAAGAACCTGAAACAGTTGAAGGAATTGGGCAATACGGTTCTGGTGGTGGAGCATGATGCGGAAACCATCCTCATGGCGGATCATGTCATCGATATGGGACCCGGCGCGGGAGTAAAGGGGGGAGAAGTGGTGTTTAACGGCCCGCCCCATCTATTGGCTGAATCGTCCGATTCCCTCACGGGTCAGTACCTGTCCGGCCGCCGGCGTATTCCGATTCCCGCCGCCAGAAGGGAGGGGACCGGCCGTTCCATTTTGATCAAGGGTGCGCGACTTAACAATTTAAAAAATATTTCAGTTGAAATTCCCCTCGGAACCTTGACCTGTGTGACCGGGGTTTCCGGTTCGGGGAAGAGCAGCTTGATTAACGGTATCCTTTACCCCGCGCTCAGTCGGCATCTCTATCGGGCCAAGGCCCCGGTGGGGCCGGTGGATATGCTGCAGGGAATGGAACACCTGGACAAGGTGATCAATATTGATCAAAGCCCCATCGGCAGAACCCCTCGCTCGAATCCGGCGACCTATACCGGGGCATTCACGCATATTCGGGATCTCTTTTCCATGCTGCCCGAATCGAGGGCCAGGGGATATAAACCCGGTCGCTTCAGTTTTAATGTGAAGGGCGGGCGATGTGAGGCCTGCAAGGGGGATGGGATCAACAAGATTGAAATGCATTTTCTGCCGGATGTTTATGTCACCTGTGAAGTTTGCCAGGGGCTGCGTTATAATCGGGATACCCTTGAGGTTAAATACAAGGGGTACAGTATTTCTGATGTTTTGAATATGACGGTGAACCAGGCGTTTGCCTTTTTTGAGCCGATTCCAATTCTTCGAAAAAAATTGAAGACCCTGGTGGATGTGGGGGTGGGGTATATCAAGCTGGGGCAGCAGGCCACCACCCTTTCAGGCGGGGAAGCGCAACGGATCAAACTCTCCCGGGAGTTGAGCAAACGAGGCACGGGCAAAACCCTTTATTCGCTGGATGAGCCGACCACCGGGCTGCATTTTGCCGATATCGAGAAACTGTTGGAGGTATTGAACCGGCTGGTGGAGCGAAAAAATACGGTTGTGGTGATTGAACATAACCTGGATGTGGTGAAAGGCGCCGATTATGTGATCGACCTGGGTCCTGAAGGCGGTGCGGGGGGTGGGCAGGTCATAGCGATGGGGACACCGGAAAAGATTGCGGAAACAGAAGCATCCTACACCGGGCAATACCTGAAAAAGATACTGCATGAGCATGGGGCCTGACCCCTATACCCTCTTATCCAGCTGTTCCAGATGATATATGAGGTTTTCAAGTTTGATGGACACATCTGCATTTTCAATGGCGCACTTTTTTCGCGTTCGAATTTGAGTGGCGGTAAAATTAAGAATTGCTCCGACTCCGCCTTCCTGAAGGAGATGGGCAACCCGCTGTGCTTCATGAGGAGGGGTGGTTATGAGTCCGATTTCAATCCCTAGATCCCTGACCGTTTTCAGGATGTCTGACGCAGACTGAATGGTCAATCCACATTCGAGTTTTTTACCCACCTTTCTGGCATCGGAGTCAAAGGCGGCTTTGACCATGTAACCCCGTTTTTTGAAGTTTTCGCTTGCAGCCAGACTGCTTCCCAGATGCCCCATGCCCACAATGCACAGAGCCCATTCCCGGTCCGTTGCCAGAATACCTTTGATGGCATTGAGCAGATCCCGAACATTATATCCCACGCCTCTGATTCCGAATTCGCCAAAATACGCCAGGTCTTTTCTGATCTGGGCAGGATTTACATCACAGAGCCCCGCCAATTTTTTCGATGATATGACCGGGGGGCCGCTTTCGAGCAGGATTTCAAGCGGCCTGGAATAGATGGCCAGTCGCTTGATGGTGGGGTTGGGTATTTTAGATTCCTTTGACATTTGGATCCATTCTGATGCTGGAAAATGCATTGTGAAATAATGCACATGGCTAGAAAAAAAGAGAGCCCACAAACGCAGGCTCTCTTTTTTCTGTCAGTTGTTGATTAAGCGCCCAAGGACTTAACGATGAGCTCGTGCATGCCTCCCAAGTCCGGGATCTTGAACACAAGGATAAAACAGATAACCAGAGCGTAAATACAGAGAGATTCAATCAGAGCCAAACCAATAATCATGGTGGTCATGATTTTACCGCCCGCTTCCGGATTTCTTGCCGTTCCCTGAAGGGCACCGTTAATGGCGTTACCCATTCCAAGACCGCAACCCAAGGCAGCTATTCCGATGGCGAATCCGCAGGCAATAGCAATCCCTAAGTATACATAGAGACCAGCAGCCTTGACGACGGCATCTTCTCCTGCAAACACCACGGAAGCTGAAAAAACCATCATTGCTGCTGCAAAAATACCTACTAGCGTTTTTTTGTTCATTGTGGACCTCCTTTCGTTAGATTTTTTTATGGCCTTCTTCCATAAACCTGTACCAGCCACCCCAGAAAAAAGGGGGGGGCGTGTTAATGAACTAATGGGCATGTTCCATAGCACCGACGAAGTATATGGTGGAGAGCAACATGAACACCAGAGCCTGAATGAAACTCACCAGAATCCCGAGGAACATAATGGGCAATGGCGCAAGATAAAGTCCTGCTAGACCAAACAGAATGGCCAGGACCATCTCTTTACCGAAAATATTCCCAAAAAGCCGAACGCTCAAACTCATGACGCGCGCCAGATGACCAATCAGTTCGATGGGAAGCATCAAGGGGATGAGCCACCAGACGGGGCCGCAGAAATGCTTGATATATTTGGCGCCGTGAAATTTGACACCGATAACATGGGTATAAACAAAGGTAGATAGGGCCAAGGCCAGTGTGGTATTCAAATTGGCCGTAGGCGAGAACATGCCGGGCATTAACCCGATCATGTTGGAAACGAGAACAAACAGGAATACGGTGGCGATGAAGGGAAAAAAGAACCGTCCCTCAGGGCCTGTGATTTCCACCATGAAGTCCTCAAGACCACCGATCAGCACCTCAAAAAAATTCTGCCCCCTTTTGGGGACAAGTTTGACTTTCCTGGCCATGAAAAGGGCGCTCAGAATCATGATGAGCATGGTGAGCCACGTGTAAGTCACATGGGAATAATGAAGGGCGAAATCATGAAAGCCCATAGCGGACAGAATTGCGTCGATGAAAAAAATCGGATGCTCCATGGATTATACTGCCTCCCTCGAAGATGTTCTAAAAGCAGCTCGAATCCCAAAAATCAGGATGCTGAGCACAACAATGGAAAGACCGACGGCCAGACCCAGAGGGTTTACCCAACCGTTGGTGATAAGGATATAGATGATCAGGCCCATAATGGCAAGCCTAAAATAAAATTTTGCAATCAGCGCCATCTTTTTGCCCTTCATGGCACCCTGATCCGAAAAAGCGCTGCGCATGTTGTGGTGCAGAAGACTGAAATTGGCAATGATAATCAGTCCACCCAGGATCACCCCGAGGGTGAATTGCGCTGTCATGAAAACGCCACTCAATGTGCTCAATATGAGTAGAATGACCCAGTTGAATGTTTTGATATCCTGTAGTTTGTCCTTGACCATCACATTTCTTTTGCTTTGTTGTAAAGGATGTAAAGATTCCTGAACGCAGCGACAATGCCGAACCCCAGAAAAATAAAAAAAAGCCACGGTTTTGTGCCGAAATATTTGTCCAGGTAGAAACCGGCCAACGCGCCCAACGCGATGGAAAAGGCCATGGCCATGCCGACGCTACTGATAAAGCCAAGGTCCTTAATCTGTTTTTTCAGCTCTTTATCCATGGTGTTGGAACGTCCGCCCCCCCTACGGGACGTTGATGCTGATTTACGACCCGTGGGCTTCTTATCACAGAATTTCGGAAAAAGTCAACAAAATTTTGATGGCGCCGTAAAAAGCCCCGTCTACTGCGTTGCAGTGATTTTTCAGAATCTCAACATACTACATGTATGCCTACGATCCTGAAAAACCACTACGCCTTGTATCTGGAACTTTTTACAACGCCATCTTTAGATGGATGCGTGACTTTTTACGAGTGCATCAATTTTGATTCGAATGCGCCTTTCAATTGTCCACATGCCGCCAGGATATCACGGCCTTTGCTTTTTCGAATGATGGCGGTGAAGTGTCTGTCCGTCAGTATTTTCTGGAAACGAAAGATTCTGTCCATGGAAGGCGGCATCATGGGCGATTCCGGATCCGCATTCAGTGGGATCAGGTTGATTTTTGCCCTGAGTCCGGAAAGCAGCCGACAGATATTCAGCGCATCCCGGTCCCGGTCATTCACATCTTTTATCAGAATGTACTCGAAGGTAATCATCCGCCGGTTGGGCAGGGGGAACGATTTGCAGGCTGGGATCAATTGACTGAGCGGGTACTTCCGATTGATGGGCATGAGACGGTTGCGTGTTTCATCGTCCGCCGCGTTGAGAGATACCGCCAGGTTGACGGTGATGTCGCACGCCAGTCTCTCAATTTCAGGGACCAGACCGCAGGTGGAAAGGGTGACCTTGCGATGGGAGAAATTCATGCCGTCCGGTTCGATGAGGTTTCGGAGCGCTTTGATCACCGCATCGTAGTTGGCCAGGGGTTCTCCCATGCCCATCAACACGATGTTTTTCAGGCGATCCGGGTATTCCAGGGACCTTTTTGCCAGAATAACCTGTTCAATAATTTCGGAGGGTTTCAAATTTCTCCTGAATCCCTGTTTCCCGGTTAAGCAGAACAGACAACCCATGGCACAACCGACCTGCGAGGAAATACATAGGGTCAGATGGTCCCTTTCCGGTATGAGCACGGTTTCGATGGTATGGCCGTCATCCAACCGGTGAAGGTATTTTCGGGTACCGTCTTCGGATTGGATTGCCTTGATTTCACGTAAGGGAGAGATATGGGCTTTTTCTTTGAGCAGGGTGCGCAGCGTCTTGGGCAGGTTATCCATTTCATCAAAGGACTTAACGAATCGTGTTAAGACCCAGTGCCGGATTTGACGGCCCCGGTAGGCCCCCAATCCATGGTCCACGGCCCAGGCATCCATCTCAGGCGCGCTCAATCCCTTGAGATCGGTCCGGGTCATGGGTGGGGTTACTCCGGTTTTGAGACGTTGGTTTTGCAGGTTCTCAGCTGCGCCAGTTCCCACACATAATCGTACAGGTGAAGGCCTTTGCTCGACGCAATGATTTCACCGTCTTCAACGCCGATGGAGGATGCCATATATTCTTTTAAAAGCTGGATGGCGCCCAGGTTGGCCGGCAGGCCGTTCCACAGATCCCAGGATCTGAAATAGATAATAAAATGGAGTTTCCCGCCTTTGATTCGGGTGTCAATACCCCGCAGGCAGGGGGGGGCCCCCAGAAAAACGGCCTGGGGATCTCCCACGGTCATGAAGGCCTGGTTGGTCCCGAAGCCATCTTCCCGATACATGCGGATGACTTCCCCGATCTGGGGTTCCAGATATTGCCCATAGGTGTAGTCTTCCCCGGGTTGTTTGGCGGCGGTCATGAGGTAAGGCAGATATTCTTCGATATAGCCATCGGCCACGGGATTGGGGATGCCCAGGGCAGGGGGGATTTCGGGCAGGAGCGGTCGTTGTCCGGGATATTTGATATGAATGGTGACGTAATCGAATTCGAGCCGTTTCTGTCCTTCGAAACTGCCTCGATCAATGACGTATTCAGTCCCTGTTTCCAGCAGCTGGTAGACACACTGAAACCAGGCATCGGGAAGGTCGCGTACCTCAATAAACTCAAGCTGCATCATCAGAAAATTCCTCAAGGGTGGATAAAATTCCATTTTTCTAGTATATACAGAATCCTTTGCATAAAGGCAACCATAGAAGATGCATGACATAATGAATGCAGGGTAAAAAATGACGATCGTGAACAACCTGAAAAAAAGATGGCACAGCGAGGGCGGGTATCGCCAATTCCTGGTCATCGCCTTCCCCCTGATTCTGAGTACCGGCGCCCTGTCGGTACAACACTTCGTCGATCGCATGTTTCTCACATGGTATTCCCCCGAGGCCATCGCCGCAGCCATGCCGGCCGGGATGCTCAATTTTTGTATCATGAGCCTGTTTATCGGTACGGTGGGGTACGTGAATACCTTTGTGGCCCAGTATTTCGGGGCGGGCCGAAAGCACCGGATCGGACCGGTGGTCTGGCAGGGCCTTTACATTTCGGTTGGGGGGGGGCTTGGTATCATGTTGTTGATCCCCTTCGCGGAACCCATCTTTCGCCTTGTGGGCCACGATGCGAGCATTCAGCAACTGGAAGTGGAATACTTCAGTATCCTTTGTTTGGGGGCGGGCCCCATGATCGCCTCAACGGCGCTTGCCGGTTTTTTTTCGGGAAGGGGCCGAACGTGGCCGGTGATGTGGGTGAACCTCCTGGCGACAGGGGTGAACCTCATGCTCGATTATGTCCTGGTGTTCGGTTTGTGGGGTTTTCCGGAAATGGGAATTCGCGGCGCGGGAATCGCCACTGTCCTGGCAGGGATCTTCTCTCTGCTGGCATACATTCCGCTGGTGTGCAGACCTCTTCACGATGGAAAATACCATACCTTGAGAGGATGGCGGTTTGAAAAAGAGCTTTTTTTGCGGATGCTCCGCTTTGGATTTCCCTCGGGTGTTCAATTCTTCCTGGATATGTCCGGGTTTACGGTGTTTATTCTTCTGATCGGACATTTGGGCACCGTCAGTCTGGCGGCTACCAATATTGCTTTCAATATCGGTACGCTTTCCTTCATGCCCATGCTCGGGTCAAGCATTGCTATTTCTGTTCTTGTGGGACAATATCTGGGGAAAAACCAACCGGAAATGGCGACAACCAGCGTCTATTCCGGATTTCATTTAACCTTTGGGTATATGTTCGTCATTGCAATGGCCTATCTCTTTGTTCCGGAACTTTTTGTGCGCCCCTTTGCGGCTGGCGCTGATCCCGAGGGTTTCGCCGAGATTTATCGCCTCACGGTGCTTCTGCTCAGGTTCGTTGCCATCTATTCGGTTTTTGACACCATGAACCTGGTTTTTGCTTCCGCTATCAAGGGGGCCGGGGATACCCGCTACGTGATGTTTGCTATCATTATCACCTCAGCGCTGGTGCTGGTGACGCCCACGTACCTGGGGGTGATGGTTATGGGGTGGGGGGTGATGGTCTCATGGATTAACATATCCGCCTATGTGATTGTGCTGAGCATTGTGTTCCTTTTACGATTCCTGGGGGGGAAATGGAAATCCATGCGGGTGATTGAAACCCGGGATTACTGACTTGTGCTTGACAGCTATTAACGAATCGCCTATTTTTCTGAGAGGGGATGTTTTTTTAATCAACTCATATTCAGAAGATTTTCAAGGAGGATTTATCATGAGTGAAATGCCCAAGTTTTACCAGAAGCTGCAGAAAGACTATAAAGACGTGATGCAGGCCGTTGATCAGCTAGGAAAAGCGGTTCAGAATGCCGGTCCCCTGGACGAGAAAACGACACAACTGATTAAGCTGGCGGCTGCGGCAACACAGAAATCCGAAGGGGCGGTTCACAGCCATGCGAGGCGGGCCATGGAGGCCGGTGCAACCCCGGAGGAAGTTCGCCATGCCCTGATCCTGCTGGTGCCCACCATCGGGTACCCCAATGCGGTCGCCGCTCTTTCCTGGGCGCAGGATCTACTTTAGGCCCTTATTATCTGGTTTTCTATCACAAAAAACAAGAAGTTTATTTTGGCTGAAAAACCTAAAACTTAAAACTGCGGTTCTGCCGCCTTAGGAAATGAAAGGGAGAAAAAAAATCATGAGCAAAACAGAAGATAACCTCTGGGAAGCATTTGCAGGGGAATCACAAGCCAATCGAAAGTATCTTGCCTTTGCCAAGAAAGCCGACAATGAGGGATACCCTCAGGTTGCCAAGCTTTTTCGGGCCGCCGCTGAAGCTGAGACGGTTCATGCCCATGCCCATTTGAGAACCCTGAAAGGCGTTAAAACCACCGCTGAAAACCTGAAGTCGGCCATTGAAGGGGAGACCCATGAGTTTAAAGAAATGTATCCGGCGATGATTGCGGAGGCCGAAAAAGAGGGCAATAAACCGGCCGTGAGATCCTTTTCATTTGCAAACGATGTGGAAAAAGTGCACGCGGGGCTTTATCAGAAAGCGCTGGATAGCCTGGAGAATCCCAAAGATGTGGATTGCTATTATGTTTGTTCGGTGTGTGGGTTTACCTGTGAGGACGAGGCCCCGGAAAAATGTCCGGTTTGCGGCGCTCTTAAAAAAGCTTTCAACTCTTGCCTTTGAGATTGCAGCACATCCGATCTTTTTCCGGGTCGGTTTGGATACCAAAGCGCTTTTCCGAGATTCTTTTGCCTGGTCGTGGATTCGGGAAACAACCATATCGACAGACGACTCCACAACTTCCGGATGGCTGAACCCGGTCACGAGTGACACTGCCAACATCCGGGAAGGCCTGGGAATCGATAAGGGAGACCAAGCGGTGAAAAGCGTCCTTCTTTCCCTGATGCGGTGTGGCGGAGAGCATCAAGAAATAAGGAGCTGCCTCAGCCAAGCCCTGGCCAAGTTTGAAGCGGGCGACCTGGTCTGTGCTTCCGCCGAGACGGTGCGCTTCGTCCACGATGACCAGATCCCAACCGGCGGCGATCAGGTCCTCGAAGCGCTCGCGGTTGTATTCGGCTATCTGGCCCTGCGACCATCTGCGGCGTTTGTCCATTGGTTTAACGGAATCCATGGAACAGATGACTTGGGTCTGGCTCCGCCACATGTTCTCTTCCCGGGCGATACGTCGGTAAGCAGAGAAATCACTTGGGATAAGCGACCGGAAATCCTCTTATTCTCCTACTTTTTTAGGGTCGGGGGTTGGGGCCTTATTCCACCAACATCTCTATAAGATCACCACGCCTGAAAGTAGCCGAAAGTTGTTGCAGAGAAATATCCCGGTCTCCGTAACATTCCTTTAACGCGTTTGTGATGTCATCTACAGATTTACGATGGTATTCAGTTTTTTGTTGTTCAAATGTGTCGTGAATATCCTTAAAATTACGATGAGAGACATCAGAAAGACACAAATTTTTGTCAGCCAATAATTTCCGGCCAACAATCATGGAAATATAGTGAGAAGCGTACGGAAGAAAATCTGGAGGATTATCTATACCTGGCCGCTTCCGTTCATTTTCAACACGTCGGAATATCAAGGTAGCCAAAAGCGCTTGTGACGCATTCAGTTTTTTGAAAATAGCATCATAGAGTTTTCCAAAGTGTTCTTTCCGGCGAAATTTTGCCTGCTGTGGTTTTTTACGCCAGATGGCGAGCACCGACTCCGCCACAATGGAACTGGTGATAACAGAGGAGCCACCACCGCCTTCTTCCCGTTTACGTTTGTAGGTATATCCCAGATCCTTAATGCCTATTTCGAGTTGTCTCTGAATTCCGTCATTCGATTTAAGATCACGTAAATCCACAGGATTCTGGCTGTTTGTTGCATAAGTAATATCACGAACGAAGTCTTGATCATCCTCTGACAGCTCATAAATACGAAGCAATACGTAAACATTTTCAAACGATTCATCAAATAACTGTTTCTGAGAAGGATAGAGCGCTTGCTGGATGGTTTTACACGTTTGTCCACCGTTGATAATCTGCATCCCTTCAAGCTTCAGCTGGTAGTTTTCTCCTTGC
>JAFCZI010000114.1 GCA_019314425.1 Deltaproteobacteria bacterium
AAGGGTCGTCACCCCTGCTGGAAAATTACTCCAGCTTGAAGTCGGAAATTCGCCCCTCAAATAGAGAAATGTCCAAAAATCGGGGGGCAAAACCACCCCTCGTAACGAGGTCTGTAGGCAGGCCGATGACCAGGGATGTCGTATTGTTGAAGTTGCGCGGAAAAAGCACCAGAAACGGGTGTACATCGCGCATTTCCTGGCCTGCCCGGGGATTGCAATCAATCCAGATGATATCCTGCCGAGCCGGTGTCCACGGGCGGCTGCCTTTCCCTGTTTTGCTTGTCGCTACCACAACTCAGCCCCAACCGCCTGACCCGCCATGCCGAGCCGGATCGAACCGAGCCAGACGCTGATCCAGGGTCAGTTCAGTGTCCTCGACAGGTCGGATCACGATGGTCTTGTCTTCTACTGAAATACGCACACGTTGATCCACATGTAAATGCGCTGCCCGAGCCACAGCTACAGGTAGCCGAACACCCAAATTGTTTCCCCATCGCTTGATATCCAGGACCGCTTCGGTCATCTCAATCTCCTTACAAGGGCTGTTCGATGTTCAAACTATAGTCTAAACGCTCAATTCCGACCCGTCAAGAAGATTTCTCCGAATTGGCCCGAATTAATGTCCTAAACGCTACAATCGGTTGACACAAAACTGTTTCTATCCTATTGTTCCCATAGGTTACTAAATGAGGCATCATTTATTCTTGCATATTCGATCAAGGAACTCAAATGATAAAATCTATCGAGGAAAGTCCGCTTTACCGAATAGCCAATGCACGCAGCATGGCCTTTTTCGGCGCGTCCAACAGTATCTCTTCCATGGGAGCCCACCTGCTTTCGGCGGCGCTGGCCAGCGGTTTTAAAGGCGCTGTTTATCCGGTTCATCGTAAGGACGCAAATGTTCTGAGCCTGACGGCCTACCGGGGGGTGGCGGATTTCCCGGAAGTCCCTGATCTGGCGGTCATCGTTTTGCCCACCCATGTTGTCAATGAAACGCTTGAAGCCTGCGGAAAAAAGGGCATTCGGCAGGCGGTGGTGGTTTCAGGAGGATTCAAAGAGGTGGGAGGTATCGGCGGTGAGCTGGAGGCGGAACTCAAGAAGATCGCGGGCACCTATGACATGAAAATCCTGGGCCCTAATTGTCTGGGAGTGGCCAACCCGCATCGCAATATCAACACCACTATCATTCCCAATGAGGGCCCTCCCGGATTTGTGGGGCTGGCATCTCAGAGCGGGAGTTTTGTGACCCAGATATTTGAATATCTTTCAGGATTCGGTCTCGGGTTTAGCACCGCCTTTAGCGTGGGCAACGAAGCGGTTCTGGATATTGTCGACTGTTTAGAGTATCTGGGCGCCTGCCCCCACACCAAAGTGATTGCCCTGTATATTGAGGGCATTCGAAGGGGGCGTGCTTTCATTGAGGCGGCCCGGGCTATTGTGCCCCATAAGCCCATTGTGGTCTTTTATGTGGGAGGATCAAAGGCCGGAAAGGCGGCCGGGTTTTCCCACACCGGGGCCATGGCTGGACCGGATGAACTTTACGATGGCATGTTTCGCCAGGCGGGCATTATACGGGCCAGGTCTGTGGTGGAGTTGTTTGATTTCTGTTGGGTATTGGGCGCCCTGCCCATACCTGAGGGTAACCGGATTGTGATACAAACACACTCGGGTGGGCCCGGTGCTGCGGCCGCAGATGCCTGTGGAAGGGCGGGTCTGGTCCTTTCCACTTTGTCTGAAAAAACGCTGGAGAAACTGGCCCCCTTTGTTCCTTCTACGGGGAGCGTCGGCAATCCCGTAGATTTGACCTTTACCAAGGATCCCACCGCGTTTTATTTCCATATTCCCGGAATTTTACTGGCGGAGGAGAATGCGGATATTCTCATGGTTTACCTCCTTAGTCCGCAACGCGTGGTGGAAAGAATATTAAGGGGGAGGGGGCTTCCTGACGAAGCGGCTTCGGTGCAGGGCCGGAAAATCACCGAAAGCAATGTTGACCAGCTTGTACAGCATTTAAAAAAACAAAAAAAGCCGGTTGTCGTTTACTCATTTCATCGTTCGGATGCGCACGTTATGCGCGAAGTCATCGCAAAAGGTATGCCGGTATTTCAGGGGGCTGAAAGGGCGGCTCGGGCAGTGGCTGCACTGGTGGCCTATGCGGGTGTGAGGGAAAGGTGATTTATTCTTTCCATCCATGGCGACCGATGAGGTTCACAAAGCGGCAGCCGCCCAGGTTTTCCTGAAGATACTTTCCGTTTTTATTCGTGATTCGTTTGAGCTCCTGACTGGTTCTGTCCCCGATGGGGATCACGAGCTGTCCCCCTTCAGCCAGTTGATCCAGGAGCGGTTCAGGGATTCGGGGGGCGCCGGCGGTTACCATGATGGCATCGTAGGGGGCGAACTCCTGCCATCCCAGGGTGCCGTCGTACGCTTTGAAGCGCACATTGTTGCACTCCAGTTCCGCAAGAATGGTCCTTGCTTTGACCATGAGCACCCGGATCCTTTCAACGGTGTAAACCTTTTCGGAGAGTTGTGCTAGAACTGCGGTCTGGTATCCGCTGCCCGTGCCGATTTCAAGCACCTTTTCACTTCCCGTGAGCGCCAGGGCTTCCGTCATGAGGGCGACCATGTAGGGTTGGGAGATGGTCTGCTTATGGCCGATGGGCAGTGGATGGTCGTTATAGGCTTCCCCTGTGAGGGCTTCTTCCACAAACCGGTCTCTCGGGATTTTTCCCATGGCATCCAGCACCCGCAGGTCCTTGATGCCGCGCGAAATTAACTGACCTCTGATCATTTTTTCTCTGGCCAACCGATAATCAGGGTGAAGGTTCATGGCGTTCTCGCTCTTTGCAGGTATCGAAGTCAACACGGAATGCTAACATAAAATGAATTCCATTGCAAAATGCTTTTGACACGAAAGCCCCAAGAAAGCCCCAAGAGCATGTTGACAACCTTTCTTTAAAGTGATACTTTCCAGCTTTTTTCAAAGACCGTCATGTGGGTGAATTATAAGAGAAAGCTGGGGGATTTCATGAACTTTCAAGAACTGATAACGGCCCTGCAGCAATACTGGGCTGACTATGGGTGTGTGATTCAACAGCCCTACGACCTTGAGGTTGGCGCAGGGACCTTCAACCCCGCAACGCTGCTGCGGGTGCTCGGACCTGAGCCGTGGTCCGTTGCCTATGTGGAGCCTTCACGCAGGCCGACGGACGGTCGATATGGGGAAAACCCCAACCGTCTGGGACATTATTACCAATACCAGGTGATCATTAAACCGTCTCCTCTTGACATCCAGGAGGTTTATCTGGGAAGCCTCAAGCGCCTGGGCATCGATCCCCTTGAGCACGATATCCGTTTTGTGGAGGATGACTGGGAATCCCCGACCCTCGGGGCTTCGGGACTCGGTTGGGAGGTCTGGCTCGATGGCATGGAGATTACGCAATTTACCTATTTTCAACAGGCCGGCAGTATCCGATTGGACCCCATTAGTGTGGAAGTGACCTACGGCCTTGAAAGAATTGCCATGTATATGCAGGAAAAGGAAAGCGTCTATGATCTCATGTGGAATGATCGTTTGACCTACGGGGATGTCCATCAGAAAGGCGAGTGGGAACTTTCCGTGTACAATTTTGAAATGGCGGATGTGGATATGCTGCTGGATATGTTTCACAAGTATGAGCAGGAAGGTTTGCGGGTCGGGGGCGCCGGTCTGGTGCTGCCCGCCTATGATTATTGCCTTAAATGTTCACACACGTTTAATCTGCTGGATGCCCGGGGCGCCATCAGCGTGACGGAGCGGACCCGGTATATTGATCGTATCCGGCAGCTGGCACGCCTCTGCTCAAAGAACTATCTGGCCCAGCGCGAGGAAATGGGATATCCCCTCAATAATAAGCAGGATAATAACAACGGATGACAATTATGGCAGAATTGCTTTTGGAGATCGGGACCGAGGAAATTCCGGCGGGTTACCTGGAAAACGGTTTAAGCGAATTAAAAAGACTGGCCGGGAAATGTCTCAAAGAAAACCGAATTGATCTGGCGGGCGGTCTTGACGTTTATGGCACGCCCAGGCGTCTGGTTTTGATGGGTAAGGGTGTTTCAGAGAAACAGAAAGACCTGATTCAGGAAGTGACCGGCCCACCTAAAAAAGTGGCGTATGACAAAAACGGTGTGCCTACCAAGGCCGCTGAAGGCTTCGCCCGAAAACAGGGGGTATCCGTTGAGGAACTGCAAACCATTGAAACCCCCAAAGGGGAGTATCTTTATGTGAAACAGGAGATTCCCGGAAGGCCGACCCTTGAGATTCTGTCGGAACATTTGCCCGGCATCATCGGGGCAATTTCCTGGCCCAAATCCATGCGGTGGGGGGAGGTTGGTTTTTCCTTCGTACGTCCCGTACACTGGATTCTGTGTCTTCTGGGTGGCAGCGTTGTCCCTTTTGAAGTGGCCGGTGTTCAAAGCGGTCGCACCACCTGTGGGCATCGGTTCATGGGACCGGAAGACGTGAGCGTCTCAAATATCGCCGATTATCTGAAGGCGATGGAAAGCGCTTTTGTGGTCCTTGATCCCCTGGAGAGACAACGGGTTGTGGTGAAAGCGGCACGTGATGCGGCGGCACGTGTGGGAGGTGTTCCGGCGGATGATCCGGGGCTGGTTCAAACGGTGGCCAATCTGACTGAATATCCTACGGCTGTCTGTGGCAGTTTTGAAAAAGCTTTTCTGGCGCTGCCCGATGTGGTCTTGATTACCGCCATGCGGGAGCATCAGAAATATTTTGCGGTATATGATGAAAAGGGCGTTCTGATGCCCAATTTCGTGGCGGTTAACAACACGAAAACCCGGGATGAATCCATTGTGTGCCGGGGGCATGAACGGGTCCTTCGGGCCAGGCTTTCCGATGCGGATTTTTTCTTGAAGGAGGACCGTAAACGGCCGCTTCCGGATCGGCTGGAGGACCTGAAACAGGTGATTTATCAGGCCCAACTGGGGACATCTTATGCCAAAGTAATGCGGGTTGAGACCCTGGCCGAACATATTGCCGGGATGGTGTTGCCGGAGCAGGTTGATCGCGCCAAGCTTGCGGCGCGTCTGGCCAAATGCGATCTGGTGACCCATATGGTCATTGAATTTCCATCCCTTCAAGGGGCTGTGGGAAAAGCATATGCGGCGCTTGAGGGGTACGAGGACGATATATGCTCGGGAATCCATGAGCACTATCTCCCCCTGAAAGCGGGGGGCGCGCTTCCCCAGTCCAAAATTGGCGCTGTTGTGGGAATGGCGGACCGGTTGGACACCATTGCGGGGTGTTTTGCCGTAGGTCTCGAACCCACGGGGAAAGCCGATCCCTTTGCCCTTCGAAGGCATGCCCTGGCCATTATCCGGATTATGGAGGATACAGGCTGGGATTTGTCTTTCAGGCAGCTTGTGGAAAAAGCCCTGTCTCTTCTGGCCGGTGAAATTGAATTCGATTTTGACGCAACTTTTGCGCGGGTGCTCGATTTTATTCGGGAACGTTACAAAAATATGATGTTAAGGTCGGATTATGCGTCAGATCTGGTGGAAGCGGCCATCTGTGGTCCATTTGACTGCATCTTGTCCCTTCGACCGAAAATGGAGCAGCTCAAAGAATTCACCCTGTCGTCCGATGAATTTACGCCGCTGGCCCTGACCTTCAAGCGGGTGAACAATATCATCAAGAAGCAATCCATGGTGTTTGCGGTGAACCCGGCATTGTTCAAAGAGGACGCTGAAAAAGATTTGTGGGAAATATATCAGTCCCTTAAGGATGATGTTGCGGTATGCATAGGGAAGAGCGCCTTTCTGGAAGCGCTGGGGATTATGACCCGGCTCAGGACCCCTGTGGATCAGTTGTTTGATAACGTGGAGATCCTGACGAAAGATAATGCGCTTCGTGAAAACCGGGTGGGGTTGTTGCAACTGATTTCAAGCTTTGTGCTGACAATCGCCGATTTTTCGAAATTTTCTATATGAGGTGGAAAATCAGTGCAGGGGTTTCTTGATCAGGATGTAAAGCGCCCCTTCATGCTTTAAATGCCCTGCCGTTGTTTCGGCGTAGGGGCCGTTTCCCCAGAAAATGTCGGCCCTTCCCGGTCCTTTTATGGCGCCCCCGGTATCCTGGTTCACGACGAAACGGGAAAACCCGTGCCACCCTGTGATTTCGCCTGTCGGGTTTAAGGCCGGTTTCCGGCACGAGATAAAAGCCAGCGCCCCTTTTGGAAAACGTTTTGAATCGAGTGCCAGGGATCTCCCCGGAGTCAGAGGCACGCCGATATTGCCGACGGGTCCGGTTTTAAGCGGTCTGAAGAATATGTAGGAAGGATTATGGTTCAGGATCTCCCGGATATCCTCGGGGTGCTCCGCGAGATGCCGCCGGATGGATTGCATGGACATTTCTTCCCTCGTGAGGAGCCCCTTGTCCAGCATGTAGCGCCCGATGCTTTGGTACGCATGTCCATTGGAGGCGCTGTAGCCCACATTAAGGGTCCCGCCTTCCTTAAGGAGGAGTCGGCCTGATCCCTGGATGTGAAGGAAGGCCGCGTCAACCGGGCTTTTTAACCAGGCCAGTTCAAGGTCTTTTCCGCTGAGCGCCCCCGCCTCTATTTCTTTTCGGGAATAGTAGGGCAAAAACCGCTTTCCTTCAATTCTGCCGGTTATTTTCCGGCCCTCAAGATCCTTTTTGAATAGGGAAAGGTCCGCAGTTATCAGATTTTCCGGCTTTTTGTAGAGAGGATATTTGAAGGTTTCATCAGGTGTCAGACCGGCGTTGTAGATGGGTTCAAAATATCCGGTGAAGAGGATCTGCTCGTCTCCATCGTGTCCGGTGGCACGGTAAACCATAAAGTTTTCTCTGATGGTTTTGTCCAACCGTTCAGGGCTCGGGTTTTCCCTGATGAGATTCAGGAACGCCTCCTGACTTTCTTTGACCTGGCGGCAGGTAAACGTGTGAGGGCCGTAATGGAAGAGGCTTTCAGTATCCAGCTTGTTCAAATAACCCATGTTCTTTTCAAGCGCGGATATCAATGATCCCCAATCCATGTCGTCGTTGAAATCGGGATAAAAGATATTTACCGGTTCCAACGTTTCCACATATATTCGGGTCTCTTTTTTGATTGCCGGACCGCAGGCAAAAAAGGTCAGAAAAACCATCAGGAGAAAGAACTTAAGATAAACTGGATTTTGATTGTGCATACTTGCCTCTGGGAGATAGCATTATGCTTCTCATATTATAAACGGGTTTTTTTTCAAGGAGGGACCGTCTTGGATTTCATTCCGAGCCAGAAAACAATAAAAAACCATTTCGGAATGAATCAGGCTGAGAATGTGGTTTTTTTGCCACAGTTCATGCCCCATGATGCCCGGTATTAAACTGATAACCTCAATATATATATT
>JAFCZI010000405.1 GCA_019314425.1 Deltaproteobacteria bacterium
GATTTCGTCGCGCACATAGTAAAACAGTTTTTCCAGCTTCCCGCGTAAGGATACTTTTCCCCCGGTCAGCCTCGCTGCGGTCTCACGGACCAGAGGGTGGTCATAATCCACCAACCTGGGTATTGATTTCATGTTTTGTCCTCATTGTGCCGGGCGCAATCCCGAGTATTCCGGCTCAGGGTGCGCTTATGGTTGTCTGCCTTATTGCGCCACAGGCTGCCCGTCCAACATTCTGCGTACATTTTGGGAAAGCGCCTCGATGGTAAACGGCTTCTGAATGAACCCGCTGTATCCCTTTCGCATAATCTTGTCCGCCTGCTCGTCCCAAACAGCATGGCCGCTGGAAAGCATCACCCGCATCGTGGGCGCGATGGCATGGATATGATCGAACGTTTTGCGACCGTCCATGCCCGGCATGGTCAGATCAAGGATCACCAGATCGATTTCCTTCCCCGTGCTTTTGACCGCTTCAACGGCTTCCTCTCCTCCCGCGGCCACGACAACACGGTAGCCCAATGTTTCCAGCATGGCCCGGCCCACATCAAGGATCATATCTTCGTCGTCAACCAACAAAATACTCTCCGAACCCCGGTTCGACATTGCTTCCCTTGAAACAACCCTAACCGCTTCCTTTTCGGATACCGGCAGATAAATGTTGAAGGCGCTTCCGCAACCGGGTTCACTTGCCACCGTAATCACGCCGCCATGATTCTTGATGATTCCGTAAGCGGACGCCAGGCCCAAACCCGTCCCCCGGCTCTTTTCCTTGGTCGTAAAAAAGGGATCGAAGATCCGTTTGCGGGTGGCTTCATTCATGCCGATGCCTGTATCCGTAACCGTAACCCTGGCATAGGACCCGGGTTTTACGTGATACAAACCGCGAAAATCATCATCCGGTGCAACAAGCCCGGTTTCCAGAAAAAGCTCGCCACCGTCAGGCATGGCCTGCCATGCGTTGACAAACAGGTTCAGCAGCACCTGTTCCATCTGGCCGCGATCAGCATCCACCACCACGGGCGCTTTTTCTATTTTCATGTGAATCCGAATGCCCTTTTTCGTTCGTCCGAACAGGGTCGTGCTCTTGTTCACCAAGTCATTTATGTCGATGGGTCTCACCTGGTATTTGCCGCCCCGGGCAAACCCCAACAACTGACCGGTGAGATCCTTGGCGCTTTGAATGTGCGCTTCAATGGCTTGGATATGTTCCAAATGAGGGTGGGAAGGCAACAGGTCCAGAGCCATGAGCGAAGCGCGGCCCTGAATACCCATGAGCAGATTGTTAAAATCATGAGCGACACCGCTGGCCAGAGTGCCGATGGCTTCGAATTTCTGAACCTGGAGGAGTTGCGCTTCCAGCTTCTTGTGGTCGGTAATGTCCGTAAACACGAACTCGAAGTGTTTGGGTTGCCCATTTTCGTCCGGATGAACAAAGCCGCTCCCTATGACCGCGGGCCATTGTTTATCCCGGTTTCGGCTGCACAACACCGCCTCAAAACCATCCAGATTTTCCGTAAACAGCAGTTCCTTAAGTAAATCATCAAGGATTCCCGGTTCTGCGAAGATATTATCCAAGCAAAGATTTTTCATATCCGTCAAACGCGAATACCCAAACAAGCGAACCGAGGCCGGATTGGCTTTAAGCAACCGCATATCATGGTCGAAAACTACGATGGCTTCACGGGCACTTTGAAAAAAAATATGGCACTCCCGTTCACTTTCAACCACGGCGGCGTATGCTTGGGTGAGCCGATCGTTTTCCGCCTTCAGAGCCGCGATTTGCCGCATCATCCGGCTGGGATTCACCCTACCCCCGTCTTTTACGGAAATATCGGCTGTACGGTTGCACCGGCAATCCGACCCGAAAAGTTCTCTTTCAGATTTCATCTTTTCTCGATCCAAGGAAGTAATTCCTCCATTTTGAGTAATCCCTGCTTCCCACGCCGGAGCGTGGGGATAAGAATATTTTGGATTACTAACCTTTCTAAAATGTTTTGTCAATAAACATTTATTTTATTTTTCTAACTTTCACCCTTATTCCCTGGTAAATTGTCATTGACAAGAAGAGTAAAATTGACTCATTATACGTAAGCGTAGATTGTGTAAACGGACCGTTTAAATTACCACTATGGGAACAATCATTCAGGTTTCGACAAAATCGAATATATTCCAATTTAGATCTCACATTCCGTACTTTCAGCACGAGTTTCATGAATTATAAATTAACGTGTAATATCAAGCGCTTGCCGAACTACCTGGACATTTGCATTCCAATATTCCATAATACCCTCAAA
>JAFCZI010000406.1 GCA_019314425.1 Deltaproteobacteria bacterium
TGACCAAATCCGAAACGATCTCAAAAGTAATACCACCCCGCAAGCCATCCTCTTGTTTGAAGGGAGGCTGACCATCAGCAGAGTGGCGTTCACCATGCCCACCATCAGTAGACAATAACTTCTTCGCTTCACCTTCAACATGTGCAGCAAGTAACTTGATACGCGCGTGGGCTTTCTCTTTGGTCAAGCCCTTTAACATATCTTTGTTAATATGACCTTGCATTGAAAACTTGAAAAGCATTAGGCACCTTCCCCAAAAGTATTACGCAAGCAAGGACGATTCTGCAAGACGGTTGTTAAATTGGACTGGGTCTGCGACACTTTTTCAGTCGTGGTAATGATCTGCTTACAAACATCAGAAACTTCTCGGTGTGCTTCGGTGCTCTCAACCACAAGCCCCTCAAGTTTATTACGCTGGTAATCTTCCAGCCCGTTCATTCTTCCTACTAATTCTGAGCGTTCGTTGTCGTCACGCTTGCGCCTTTTTACATCGAAGTAAATAAACAAAGCCAAAAGAGCCACAGGGATCCCAAAGGTTTCCGCAAGTTTTACCAACACAGTCCAGTCCATACCTATCTCCCAGTTGTCCGTAGTTTATGAATAGCAATCAGTTCTTGATACCCGTTCATTTTCTTTACCTTTAACAATTCCTCGTACCCTTTTATCAAGGTCGCATAGTACCAAGGGTCGCAAAGAACATAACCAGTTACTTTCTGCTTTGAAAAGAAATTGCTTTGACCCAAGATGCTGATCGAAATCTTTTCGTTTGTAGCTACCACCGGCGCGCCCTTAACCACTTCTGGAATAGGGACTGGGCTAATGAATAGAAGCTCCTTCGTCGTCTTCGTTCCTATGTTGCACCCTTGCATCAATCCCATACATACCAGAGTAATCAATATCAGGAACAGGGGCTTTGCCTTCTTTAATATCAACATTGGTTTTCTCCGCTGGGGTTTTCATTGCATCGGTGAAGATGCTTGCAAACAATTTTACAAGCAACCCACCGATAGCTACGAGCCAACTAGGCATTGGTTGCCACCTTGTTCCGCGCAAGCTGTGCCTCGATCATTTCTCGGATCTTCTCTTCAGCTATTTGCGGAATCTTATACTGCTTCAGTTTCCCAAGAATATAATTGATTGCAATTTGTATCTTCTTATCTCCAGCAGGTTTCGCCCCCTGAGCAATTGCCCATGCATCTGCGTAATTGATCCCCTGCTTGATCGCGCTAATTATTAGAGAGTTGATTGTGGCGTTACTTTCCAAGCCCAACTTTTTCCATATACGCATAAGCAAGATCGGAACACCCACCGCTGCTAAGCCAGACACTATGGTTAAGAGCATCCCCACCACCTCACCAATTGTATGAGTCCAGCCGCTACCTTCGACAATGCTTTTTGTTACCTCTTCAGCGCATACCCCCAAACTACACAAACTCACAAACAATATTCCCATTACAATTGCATTCCAAATCTTTCTCATGATGCTTCCTCCATTACAGGCTCCAACGGTTTATCTTGCCGTTCGAGTTTCAACAACTTGGTCTGCCCCCCGTCTTGACGGAGTACCTGCAAGACCTCATATTTTGCGCTTTCAATTATAACCAAATCCTTAACAGTCAGAGCGGTTTCCACCTTACAGATTGCAGTCATCTCTTCTGCGTTATATTCAACATTCAAATAGACCACCTGGGTTGCATCTTCAGTATTAGTAAAACCACCCTCACCATCGGGCACCCGAGTGACCACCAACTTGCTATACGGTTTTAGATTAGCAACCCCACTCATTCAAAGTACCTCCTCAAACTGAAGTGATCAAGGCGAGCAATAACATCATTGTTATCTCCCAGGGATTTGAAGTCAGTACCAAATCCCTTCGCTGCCTGAGAAGACTTACCTTCAGAATTATTATAACTTAGTAAGACCAAGCCTATAATTGCTGCCTTCAATCCTACCGGTGCAGTTACTGAGGTATAGCCCGCGGTATAGCTGATCTTGTACCGTAGCTCTCCCTCCAAGAACTGACCACCCTCCTCTACCACGATACGAGTCTCAGTAAACAAATAATCAGAAGCAGCAACTACATCGTCATCATTCCAAGCGTCTGCAACTGAGCTGACCGCGGTAAGAGGTAGAACCTTGGGCCATAACTGATGCATACCGCCGTCGGCTCTCTCATCAGTAATGGTCTTTGAGGTAAGGCTGAGGCTGCAATGCTCTTCCGCAAACTCTTCTGCTGCATCAATCAGCATCTGTAGTTGTACATCATGGGTATCATAATCAATCCGCCCAAC
>JAFCZI010000407.1 GCA_019314425.1 Deltaproteobacteria bacterium
TCATTGCCTCCACTGAACCTATTCGCCCAGGACGCAAATTTGAGCGTAATCACAAGGTCAACAAGAGAGAGCATTATATGAATTTTAAGCCTTGTCGTTAAGTTTATGACATTGCCTGCATCCTGCGAACAATTTACAGTTTTTTCCCGTCAATGACCATTGAATTTTTTAAGCAGATCAAATTCGAAATCCCTTTTGTTGGTGCTTGCGCAATAGGGATTCCCTGAAAAGCGGATAGCCCCTTTGGGGCAGTTTTCCGCGCACAGGCCGCACTGGCAACACAAGGTGTAGTCATAGGTAAATTTCGCGGGACCTTTGGGGGCCTTTTGCGCCGTTTTGTTCTCGTCTGAAGTTCCTTCCACAGGTTTCGGCGCCTTTTTCTTGACCACTGAAATAGCCCCCGTAGGGCAGGTGGCGACACAGGTCATGCACGCGATACAAAGGGGGCTAGCCGGGTCCTCCGGGTTGGGAACAAGCGCGATGGGACCCCTGAAGGTTGCCAGATTGTCCACGCAGGCTCTCGGGTAATGAACCGTTACCTGTTTTGAGAAGAAAAAGGTGCCCGTGATCTTGAGCCCTTTCACCAGGCTCCAGAGTCCCAGAACATCCTCGCTCATTTTTCTCAGTGCATTCATGAATGATGTCCTAAATCTATCTATAGATGGCATTGTAAAAAGTTCCATATACAAGGCGTGGTGGTTTTTCAGGATCGTCGGGCATACATGTAGTATGTTGAGATTCTGAAAAATCACTGCAACGCAGTAGATGGAACTTTTTACGGCGCCATCACCAGAGCCGTCACCATCAGGTTGATAAGCGCCAGAGGCAACAGCCATTTCCAGTTCAGGTTGAGCAATTGGTCAAAGCGAAGCCGGGGAAAGGTCCACCGGAACCACATCATGACCAGCAGAAGCACATACATCTTGGCCAGAAACCACCAGATCCCCGGCAGAAAAGGTCCCTGCCAGCCTCCCAGAAAGAGGACCGTGCAGACGCTGCAGACCACGATCATGTTGGTGTATTCCCCCAGGAAAAAGAGCCCGAACCCCATGCCCGAGTATTCCGTATGAAAGCCGGCGGTGAGTTCGCTTTCCGCTTCCGGCAGATCAAAGGGGTTGCGGTTGGTCTCGGCGACCGCGCACACAAAATAGATGAAAAAGGCCAGGGGCTGGGTCATGATGTTCCAGTGCCATGGGTACGGCCCCTGTTGCACTACTATTTCCGAGAGGTTCAGCGTGCCGGTGGTAAAGGTTACGGCGAGCACCGCCAGCAGCAGGGGAATTTCATACCCCACGGCCTGGGCCACGGATCGTGCCGCGCCCAGCATGGCCCATTTGTTATTGGAACCCCACCCGGCCAGACAGAGGGCCAGCACGTTGATGCCTGAAAATGCCAGGATCAGCAACAGCCCCAGGTTTACCTCAAACCCGGTGAGAATCGGTCCGAAGGGGATCGGGAGCAGCAACAGCAACGTCGGTGCAAAAGCGGCGATGGGCGCCAGCCAGAACAGGAGGGGGTCGGCGCCATCAGGTTTGAGAGGCTGTTTTGAGAGGAGCTTAACGGCATCCGCAACGGTTTGGAGCATGCCGTGGGGACCTACCTCAAAAGGCCCCGGCCGCCGGTGAACGTGCCCCGCCACCTTCCGTTCCAGGTAGACCAGGAAGATCACGCTGACAGCCACAAACAAAGCGGTCGCCACCACCGCAACGATCATCCGAATCAGTTGAATTTCATCGAAGGACATGTCGTTTTTTTACCTTACTTTGGCGTCGCAAAAATATCCGCCTGTTGTAGAGACAAAGCATGCCTTGTCTCTATCCATCATCCCCACCAACATTACCGGGACGGCAATCCATCATAAAATTTGTCATTCGCCCAATTTTGTGGATTGGTAATGACATATTCTTCTATGTGGCAATAGGATTCATGATTGCGGATAATATGATCATAAAACCGTGATTGCCATTTGAATTCATACCCCAAACGATGGGCATGCTTGCTGACCGCCGATTTGTATCCCCCGATAATGGATGAAACCGTGTTTTTACCCTGATTTTGAAATCGGCGTTGTCCACTTGATTTTGTTGTTTCCGTCGTTGTCGTTGGTTTTGTAGAGACAAAGCATGCCTTGTCTCTACGGTCCCCGCAACCACCACCATCACCTTGATCTAACAACAGCAATTCCCGGCCACGTCATCACTGAGTTTATCTTTCAACATTTATGAAAGAGTAGGCGTCGTCGTCAAAAAGCTTCGCTGAAAATCAGCCGAAATTCCTCGTTTTGCCAAT
>JAFCZI010000408.1 GCA_019314425.1 Deltaproteobacteria bacterium
CACACCCCCTCCCAGGGTAGCTGGATGACTGACTCTGTCCAGATTAGACCCGGCATGTACTGTTATGCAGCAAAGACCGAGAGTGTGGAAACCCTTGGCCTTCCCAATGCCCGACCATGGAATCCCCTGGAAGCGGACTGGAAACTGCCGGAAAACTGGCAGGAGATCATCCACAACGGCATCAAGGAACGCCTGGAAAAATTCAGAACCTTCAAAATCTTCATGGACGTGTGCGTTCGATGTGGTGCCTGTGCAGATAAATGCCATTTTTTCCTTGGCACTGGTGATCCCAAAAACATGCCGGTACTTAGAGCTGAGCTGTTGCGATCGGTGTACAGAAACGATTTCACCACCGTGGGAAAACTTCTCCAGAAAATTCCTGGAGGAAGCAAGCTGGGCGGTGCCAGACCCCTTACCCTGGATGTGCTTAAAGAGTGGTGGTACTACTTTTTCCAATGCACTGAATGCCGGAGATGCTCGGTTTTCTGCCCCTATGGCATTGACACCGCAGAAATCACCATCATGGGTCGAGAGCTCCTGAACTTGCTGGGTCTCAACATTGACTGGATCGCCACCCCGGTTTCCAACTGCTACCAGACCGGTAACCATCTGGGTATTCAACCCCATGCATTCAAAGACATGCTTGATTTCTTCACCGAAGACCTTGAAGAGATCACCGGCGTTGATGTGGCCCCCCAGTTCAACAAAAAAGGGGCGGACATTCTTTTTATCACCCCCTCGGGTGATGTTTTTGCCGATCCTGGCACCTATACCTGCCAGGGCTACATGGTTCTGTTCAAGTATCTCAAAGACAAGTACGATCTGGATGTCACCTGGAGTACCTATGCTTCAGAGGGCGGTAACTTTGGTTTTTTTACCTCCCACGAGACCATGAAACGTCTCAACGCCAAAATGTATGCAGAAGCCAAACGCTTGGGTGTCAAATGGATACTGGGTGGAGAATGCGGCCACATGTGGCGGGTGATCAACCAGTACATGGACACCATGAACGGCCCTGCGGACTTCCTGGAAGAACCGGTGAATCCCATCACAGGCACCAAATTTGAGAATGCCAAATCCACCAAAATGGTTCACATCTGTGAATTCACGGCAGATTTAATCAAACATGGTAAGCTGGAGCTTGACAAGAGTCGTAATGCCAACCGGATTATGACCTTCCATGATTCGTGTAACCCGGCAAGGGGCATGGGACTTCTGGATGAACCCCGGTATATCATTGAAAATGTATGCGACGAATTCTATGAAATGCCCGTCAACACTATCCGGGAGCAGACTTTTTGCTGCGGCAGTGGTGCCGGACTCAATGCCGGTGAGAATATTGAGCTCAGGATGGCCGGTGGTCTTCCCCGGGCCAATGCTGTGAAATATGTCCATGAAAAATTTGGTGTGAACACCCTTGGTACCATCTGTGCCATCGACCGGGCCGCCCTGCCCACCTTGATGGAATACTGGGTGCCAGACGTTGAAGTGTATGGTATCCACGAATTGGTTGGAAACGCCCTGATTCTCCAGGGTGAGCAGGAAAGGATGACGGATCTGCGAATGGAACCATTACCCGGTAAGGAGGAAGCAGATGAGTAAAAATGCAATTATGGCAGGTCTTGTGGTGTTTGTTGCCATGGCACTGCTCCCTTTCTGGTACAATATCGGCGGCAGCAGTGCAGCGCCGGAACCAGAACTTTCGGCAAAGGCAAAAGCTGCCAAAAAATGTGTTCTGGATAAATATGACATGCGGGCCAACCACATGACTCTGCTGGATGAATGGCGGGATTCTGTGGTGAGAGATTCAGACAGAATGTATGAAAGCACCAATGGAAAGCGCTTTCAGATGAGCCTCTCCACCGGCGAAGAATCCTGCCTGGGATGCCACACAGACAAGGAGAAATTCTGCGACAAATGTCATACATATGCCTCAGTGGACCCCTATTGCTGGGAGTGCCACACAACACCCAAGGAGATTAACCAATGAAAAAAAGCAGAAGAAGCTTTCTCAAAGCAGCGGGTGTGACTGCGCTGGGCATTGGTGCGGCTCCGGCAATAAAGGCCGTTGCCTCATCCGGCTCCGTTGCGGCACCGGTGAAGACCAAAAAAGCCGAGGCCCTCACCGCCAAGCGATGGGGCATGGTCATTGACACCAATAAACTCACCGATGAAGTTGCCGAAAACATTGTCCATGCCTGTCGTAAGGCCCACAATGTGCCGGACTTTGACCATGAACCCGATGCCGAGAAATACCCCAACACTCGACCGGTCAATAAAACCCA
>JAFCZI010000409.1 GCA_019314425.1 Deltaproteobacteria bacterium
GGTTCTATCACCCCTGCTGAACTTAAAAGAGATAACGGAGATGGCAGAAAGGTGGCGGCCCTACCGGGCCTATGCTGCGCTATGTCTATGGAACTACGGCAGTGAAAGGAACGACTGATCTGTTTTGAAGGGCGGTCATTGCCCATGGAATCGTGGATTAAGGGCCTAATGGGGTGTGGACTTGATGTGGCAGCAGGTTCTCTCAGAGATTCAAGAAGGAAGTTCGGCGCCTTTTTTCACGAACATGTCCCGGTTCCACAGCCTCAAACCGGGGACCCGGTCAAAATGAGCATCATAGGTGACGATAACTGATCCGGTTTCGATGCCGTGCGCTGAAATCCATACATCATTGATGGGTAACGGTGTTCCGGCCCGCAAAAGTTGGTTCTTTACAGAGCCGAATATCTCTGCGGTTTCTGATGTGGCATTCAAAATTTTAACTGAGGGCTTTGTTAAGAAACTCTTCAACACCTCATAGTTCTCATTCTCCCTGGTGCCTCCCTTAAAGCCCGCATGGAGTTCTCCCAAAACAAAAATAGACATGTATACCGTATCGGCGGAAGAAACCACGCCAAGCACGTTTTCATCACCTACCAGCAATCGCGCGTAAGCGTTCGTATCAGTTCATTGCCAGTCCGAATGATCAATTTTTATCAAATCCGAGGTCCTGTTTTCGAATTCGGACAGGTCATCCTGGGTCCACAGACCGCAGAACGCTTTAAAATCGCCAAGGTTTTTCCTGTCAGGTTGCGGTTTCACGCCAAGATATTCCTCCAGGACTTTCTTGATGGTCTTATTGATGCTCAACCCTTCCGATTCGGCTTTGTCCTTAATCAGATCGGCGAGAGGTTTTTCAACACCGTGAATCGTAAATGATTTCATTTTTCACCTCAATTGAACCATTGCTTTGAACCACAAATAGTTCATGATCAGCTAAATGTAGTTCATGATGGTGTTTGAGGCAAGAGAAAAATGAAATGAGAGTATTGCCCTTTAGAGGTCATTTTTTGGTTTTCCCAACAGGAATCCCCAGTAATGCTTTGGCAAGCTTGATTTTTTTACCCAATTCCCCTTCCCGAAAAATCATCACCCGTTGGGCCTGGGGCGAGCCTGCACCGTGCATGGATTCCACCAGGGTGGTACCGCCGGTCATGGCTTCGATCAGTCGGGCAATCTTGATGCGGTGCTCCGTGGGAATCCCTTCCACACCGGAAAAATACTTCTTCACCAGATGGCCCACCGCCTCGCTTTCCAGGTCGTACTGGCTGGGAAGGGTTGCGAGAAAACCACCCGCCAGATCTACGGCCAGGCGGGCGATTTCAAAATGGAACCGGGTGACACCGAGCACCACATCATGAGAATCGATCCGCTGCATGGCCTTGGTATACGCGGGCATTGAAGGCGATATTGCCGTGAGTATTCATGGCGCCTTTGGGGGGGGGCGGTTGTGCCCGAGGTATAAGTCAGGTACGCCACGTCTTCCGGCGTAACGCCAGGGTCATCGGGTGATTTGCCTTGAAAGGCCTCGATCATTTCAAGCATATCCAGTGCGCCCGGTACGGCAATCTTTCGAGCGTTTTTCAAAAGAACCGGAGGATCAGGCCCTGGTGGAATAAAATCCAGAGGGGATGTGGTATGAGTTTTTCTACGGACGTGTTTTCCAAGAAGGAAGGGTCCAGATTGGTGCGATGGGAATGTTCATAATTCTGTGTCATATTGCGATACCAAATTTTACCACCCAAGCGAGCGGAAGCAAAAGCCTGTTCCGAAAATGGGCCTGGAAGATATAGCTCGTCGGAGGAACAGGCTTTTTCTGGAGCGGTTTTCTTGGCATTAGAATCGAGCTTTTCATCCGTTCACCATCGTATCAGAGATTTAATTCCTTATCCAGTCTACCTTCAAAAAATATTGCCAGTTGAGAAATTGTTAGGGGCCAGTTCTGGACCGGCGTCGTCCATTTTTTGCTGGCGTTTTGAATGCCCATGTATAGAAGTTTAAGCAGACTATCCTGGTTGGGAAAAGCCCCTTTGGTTTTGGTCAATTTTCGGAATTGGCGATGCACCGCTTCAATGGTATTGGTCGTATAGATGATCCGGCGAATATCCTCTGGATATTTGAAATATTGGCTGAGCCGCTCCAAATTGTTTCGCCAGTATATCCAGCTCTTGTTCGGCTAAATCTTTGTTGCTTGCCTTGTATACTCGCTTCAAGTCCACCATGAATTCTTTCTGGTTTTTAGAGCCGACGTATTTCATTGAATTGCGAATTTGATGGACAATGCAG
>JAFCZI010000410.1 GCA_019314425.1 Deltaproteobacteria bacterium
AGATCGTCCGCCCCGACTCCTTCAACACCATCTCCTTTTGTTTCCCCCCGCGCACGGAGCCCTTCAAAAAAGCCTTTTACGGTAGCGGTGACGGCAAAATCATCTATCCAGACCGTTTCCCCGACCCCGTCCAGCCGATCCAGCCGCATGTGAATGGTAGTATCCAGGAAAAAATAGATTATGGAAATCATGGGACTGGCATCTTCTGTTACCGGCAAGGGCGCATATTTCCGAACAGTGGTCAGCCTCACATCCAGCCTATCATCCCTGTGACATTTGACGATAAAATCCCCGGCGGCATGATGCCAAGCCCCGATATGGCTGAAATCCCCAAAATCGTAATAAAGGGTCAGGATTTTTGAGCATTCTTCAATGATAATGGATGCTTCCGTGGCGGAGGCATATCGAGGGCCTCTATTCAGATCCCATATTTGAATTTTTTGTCTGCCGTCCGCAGGGTCCACGGCCATATGCCATTCATGGTAATCCTCAAACCACTGGGCGCCCAGCATGACCATTTCTTCAGTTTTCCCCTGCGCCGTATGGCAGGTCATTTTTTTGATGCCGTAGATTTCGGGCAAAAATGAAAATTCAGAATTACGGTTCAGCCGATCCAGGATATCATGCTCATGCATGATACACGCAACGCCTTTTCCGGAAATGGCCGTGCTCAGAGTGAACTTCACGTGGGTTTCACCCATGAATACTTCCACGCTGGTCAGGTGGTAAAGAATGCCGTGTTTCTCGCTGCGTATCTGGATTTTCTGCACATTTTCCAGACTGAAATCCTCATGGGATTTTATTTTCAGCGCACGGTTGAGTAGCTCACCCTGGTTGTCCAGAATACATGCTTTGACCGCATCAAAATAGTCGCCAAGGGTCAGGTGAGGATGGGTCTTTTCGGGGGTTATGAGGAACGATCTTGACAGATCTTCAGGGCCAAGGGAAATGTCGCCTTCAGGAGAAGAGAATAGATACGCAACAATCATAGCTTGTTCAAGGCTTCTTCGGCGATTTCTCCCACCGACATTTTCCGGATATGGCCCGATTCATAGATCTCGATTTCATGGGGTTCACCCAGGTGTTTTTCCACGTCTTTTCTGGCTTCGTGGGCGCCCAGATTGCCCATGAGCCACACGGTGTATCCGCGGACTGAAGGGTCCTGATCTTCGAGAAAATCAAAAAAGTACAGGGTGTGTTTGCGCAGGAATGCCCCTTGGGTTTTCGAGATTCTGCCCAGGGCTTTCAACGCATCAATTCTACGGCTCATATCCCCCGTGAACTGGTAGAGTTGGGCTGCATATCCGCCATACAGATCGGGTCGCTGAGCAATGATTTCACCAATGGCTTCAAAAGCGCCCGGGGAAAAGGCCGCCGTATCCGTGAGAGAATAAAAAAGCCCCTGCAGGAGTTTGGAAACGATCCCCGGGTTACTGTCCCCAACAATGGCGCAGGCGCCCCCGAGGGCCTCGGCGGCTCTTTGACGAAGGAGGCTATCCCCGGAATAGAGCAGGCGTTGAAGATACCGGATGATCTTCTTGTCGTCCCCGGCGGCATCCAATATGGGGTCAAACTGATAGTTTTTGACCTTTTCCGCCACCTCCTTTTTGGACAGTCGTTTTCCGGGGGGGCGTTTTTGTCGAGCAACCGGCACATCGGCCAGTGCGCTTTCGAGGCGTTTTTTGGCCCCTTCAGCCGTGACTTCCTGAACTTCCTGATGCAGCCTGATGAAATAAAGCGCCCCGGATGTTTTTCGACCCTCATAGGTTCCCGACGGTATAACCAGGTGGGTGTTGAGATCGTAATTCTCGACAATTTCCTGTTTATAATCGTCATCGGCCACCAACCCCCACGCCAGATCCCAGTCCATGTCGCAGCCGAACAAAAGGGCCTCGATCAGGGCGGCGCCCAGGTTGTGCCCGGTTTCATCGCAGGCATAGACCGCACCGCACGAACACATCCCCACAGGCATTTCACCCGGTTTTCTGGTGGACAGTTCCTTTGGCTTTTCAATGGGCAGATCACAAAAAGGGCATTTGGCCCTTTGGATCGGTTCTCTTCCTAAAAATTTTCGATCAAGCATTTTTATTGATGTTCCAATAGGGTTACTGGTGAAGGCAGGTTGAAACTTCGGGTATCTTCATCGTACTCAAAGTCGACAATTTCCAGGCCCCATCGGGAAGATTTGAATTCGACAACCCAATTTCGGTACAGGGGGCCGGCAAATTCGCAACTGATATTGCCACTGCGCGCATCCATTTGCATCAGCCTGGCGACAACT
>JAFCZI010000115.1 GCA_019314425.1 Deltaproteobacteria bacterium
TGACATTTGACGCATTGGACTATCAAAAAAAGTACCGGGAGGAAGAGATTGGGGTTTTTCTCTTTCTGGGCCGGGAATTGATGAAGGCGCAAAAAATGGAGCAATTGGATGATGCCCTTCATGATTTCAAAAACCCGGCCATTGCCACGGCCGGCTTTTCGCGTCGTCTGAAATCCCTGATGCGAAAAGATAATCTGGAATCCTCCAGGGAACAGATTCAGAAATATGTGGATATCCTGCTGGAGGAAACCAGCCGGCTGCAGGAATTGGCCATGGGCGTCTACGCGGTAGGGGAAGAAGAGGTTGTGGATTTTTCCCATACGGTGGAGAACCGGGTTGAGATCAACACCGAGGCCATTAAAGAGTTGCTCCGGCAGGATGTAACGCTGAAACAAGGACCCTATGATTGGGACTTGAGGGTTAAGTGCCATTCGGTCCACGTGGAGCGGGTTTTTGACAACCTCTTGAATAACGCGACCAAGGCGATTCCGCTCCGGGGGGGCGTTCTGACTGTCCGAACCTATGCTCATGGGCAATGGGCCTGTGCGGAAATTTCAAACACCGGCGAAATGTCGCAGAAGGATCAGATGAAGAGTATCGAGGGGGCTGGTGAAGGTCGAGGTTTTTATATTACTCACCGAATTCTGCGGTTGCTCAACGGGAAAATGGAGATTCGATCGGAAAATGGTGAGACCACCATCGTCGTTTTTCTTCCCCTGTATTTACCTTAAGAGCCTGTTTAAAAATTATTTGTAACGTCTAAGCATCTTTCCAATTGATGCAATATAGACCATAGTTTCAGCGGAACAACTTTGTCTTTCATAGTCAATCATAATCCGGCTTGTCCTTTGGTTCGTCTACTGCTCCGGAAATAGAAGATCTGAAACCCATCGACGCAGTGATTCGGGTGGATCGCTTCGGGGTAGCGCCAGCCTACAATTCCAATCGCATGATCTATCGCGACGAATCATTCAAGCGGGATGAATATGTATATTCAAATTGGATTGCCAACCCCGGGGGTTTTGCCACCTATTTCCTGGCACGGGACTTGAGGGACTCCGGCCTGTTTAAGGCCGTATTTACGTATAAAAGTCACCTGACCGCGTCCTATGCCCTGGCAGGATTCGTGGATGAATTTTTTGAATGGGATACCCCCGAAGGGTGGGATGCGGTGCTGGGGTTGAGCATTACCCTGGTGGTGTTGCAGGAACCGGACATCAGCAAACGGATTTTATTTCAGAAATCGTATCGTGTGACCCGAAGGTGCAAAGAGGAACATCCCCGGGGGCTTGCGGAAACCATGAGTCTGGCCATGCGGGAAGTTTCTCTAAAGATCATCCGGGATGTTTACATCGTGTTGAAAGACCAGAAATGAGGAGATGTTGTGGCAAACGAGATTAACAAAGTTATCTATTCAATGGTTCAGGTCGGCAAGTCTTATGATAGAAAGCCGGTATTAAAAGATATTTCCCTCTCTTATTTCCTTGGCGCCAAAATCGGTGTCCTGGGGCTCAACGGTTCGGGGAAAAGCTCTCTGTTGCGGATACTGGCCGGGGAGGATCAGGACTTCAGTGGTGAGACCATCCTCAGTGAGGGATACACGGTGGGCTACCTGGAACAGGAACCGTTGGTGGATGTGGACAAGACGGTTCGGGAGGTGGTCGAAGAAGGGGTTTCGGAGACGGTTGAGGCACTCAGGGAGTTTGAGGAGATCAACCTGAAATTTGCTGAACCCATGGATGACGCGGCAATGGAAAAGCTCATTGAACAGCAGGCCCATGTTCAGGAAAAACTCGATACTCTGGATGCCTGGGATTTGGATGCGCGATTGGAAATGGCCATGGATGCTTTGCGCTGTCCGCCCGGGGACCGGTCTGTGAAGGTGCTGTCCGGTGGGGAGAAACGGCGTGTGGCCCTGTGTCGCCTGCTGTTGCAGAAACCGGATATTCTGCTGCTGGATGAACCCACCAACCACCTGGATGCGGAGAGCGTGGCCTGGCTGGAGCACCATCTGAAAAGCTACCCGGGAACGGTTATCGCAGTCACCCACGATCGGTATTTCCTGGATAACGTGGCCGGTTGGATTCTTGAACTGGATCGAGGACGGGGAATACCCTGGAAAGGGAATTATACCAGCTGGTTGGAGCAGAAACAGGAGCGCCTGCGCCGGGACGAAAAATCTGAAACGGCACGGCAGAAAACCCTGGAACGGGAACTGGAATGGATTCACATGTCCCCCAAGGGAAGACACACCAAAGCCCAAGCGCGAATCAGCGCTTACGATAAGCTGCTATCCCAGGAGGTGGGGGAAAAAGAAAAGAACCTTGAGCTTTTTATTCCCCCCGGGCCGCGCTTGGGGGATCAGGTTATTGATGCGGTAAATGTCAGCAAAGGGTTCGATGGTCAGTTACTCATGGGGAACATGAATTTCAACTTGCCACCCGGGGGCATCATCGGCATTATCGGCGCCAATGGCGCGGGTAAATCAACCCTGTTCCAAATGATCATCGGCCATGAAACCCCTGACATTGGCGCCATTCATCTGGGCGATACGGTCAGGATGGCTTATGTGGACCAGGACCGAACCCTGGATGCCGACAAAACCATCTGGGAGGAGATTACAGGGGGAAACGACCAGATCCAACTGGGCACGCATCTGATTAATTCCCGTGCCTACGTGGCGCGTTTCAACTTTTCGGGATCGGATCAGCAAAGAAAAGTGGGGGTCTTATCCGGTGGGCAGCGCAACCGGGTGCATCTGGCCAAGATGCTTAAGGAAGAGGCCAATGTGCTCCTGCTGGATGAGCCCACCAATGACCTGGACGTCAACACCTTGCGGGCCCTGGAAGAAGCCCTCCTTAATTTCGGCGGCTGCGCGGTGGTCATCAGCCACGATCGATGGTTCCTGGACCGCATCGCCACCCATATTCTTGCCTTTGAAGGGGACAGCCGTGTAACGTTTTTCCAAGGGAACTGGACGGAATATGAAGCGGATCGCCGTAAGCGTCTGGGTGCCGACGCAGTGGTCCCCAGCCGCATCAAGTATCGCCAGTTGACCCGTTAGGGCTCACTCAAAAAAAGTTCCGCTCGTTCTCATGCTCTGCGTGGGAACGCATTTTCCATAGTGCTCCGTGTCTTTTCGGTTAAGCACTCCAAGTCAACAACCCCATATTATCTTTTGATGGCCCCTCATCATGATCTCATCTCTATCGGAATCTTGCCTGCTCTTGCATTATCTTGACAATAAGATCCTGAATCAGTATTAATTCCTAATTATTCCATCGTTTCCGTTTTTTATCAACATTCTCAGAAACAGCATATACGGAAATATTTATGCCTCGCATATTCGATAACATTGAGCAACAACTCCTTACAGCCCTTTGCGAAACCCTCCCTCTTTCTTCAAATGCTGATTTCTGTGTCGGTTACTTCAATCTGCGTGGCTGGAAAAATTTAGATTCTCATATAGAATCCTGGTCCGATGGTGAAGGGAACTGCTGCAGGCTGCTTGTCGGAATGCAACGCCTTCCTCAGGACGAATTGCGACAGGCTCTTTCTGTTGCTGGGGAGAAACCCGGCATGGACAACCAGGCAGCCCTTCGCTTGAAAAAACGGCTGGCAGAAGAATTTCGTGATCAGTTGGCCACAGGCATACCCACAAGTGAGGATGAAGCAGGGCTTCGCCGCCTCGCCGCCCAGATCAAAGATAAAAAGGTTGTTGTCAAACTGTTTCTACGTTATCCGCTTCATGCGAAACTGTACCTGCTTTTTAGACCGGACCCAGTGAACCCGATAACCGGATTTCTGGGCAGCAGTAATCTGACCTTTGCGGGTCTCTCCCGGCAAGGAGAACTCAACATAGATATCCTTGATCATGACGCTTGCAACAAATTGGCAAAATGGTTCGAGGATCGCTGGAATGATCGCTGGTGTATTGATATTTCAGAGGACTTGGTCAAGGTCATTGAAGAGAGTTGGGCGCGCGAAGATGATATTCCGCCCTATCATATTTATTTAAAAATTGCCTATCACCTGGCCCAGGAAGCCCGGGCCGGTCTGTCCGAATTTTCCATCCCCCGTGACTTCGGTAAGAAACTGTTCGATTATCAAACCGCTGCTGTGAAGATTGCCGCCCATCATCTTAATAAACGGGGTGGGGTCATGATCGGCGATGTTGTTGGTCTCGAAAAAACCTTGATGGCAACAGCTGTGGCCCGCATATTCGAAGACGATTACGGCCTCGAGACACTTGTCATCTGTCCGAAAAATCTGGTGACCATGTGGGATGATTACTGCGCCGAATACCGACTTCGGGCTAAAATAATCCCAATCAGTCAGGTACAAACAAAACTTCCGGAACTCAGGCGTTACCGCATTATCCAGAGGGCTGGACGTGTTGATCGTATCGGCCAGAAAGCAGAGGAAATTCTCTGTTATTCATTTCTGCCTGCGGAAGGTGTTGAGCAAATCATCCGGCTGCGCAGCAGGGTCCGTCAGCGGCTTCGCGAGAATGCCGAAGTCGTGGGGACCGATGAGGCCTTTTTTGAAGGGGATGGCGATGGGCAGGCCATCGTCGATCTCTATAATGAGCGGTCGGGCATTCTTGATGGTGACGCCGACGCCGAAGTTGATCTTGCTTCTTACGCATATCAGATATGGAAAAACGCCGTTGATGCCGGTCCAAGTCTCCGGAAAATAATTCCCCAACTGCCTTCCGTGGTTTATTCAAGCCGGAAACACCAGCCTACGGTTGAACGGCCGGAAGGTGTGCTTATCTACATGCAAACGACCGATGGACACGACGCTCTGGCCTGGATGGACAAAGATGGAAAAAGCGTTACCGAATCCCAGTTCACCATTCTAAAAGCGGCCACGTGTCCAGCCGATACGCTCGCAGTTCCACGCCTCAAAAACCATCATGAACTTGTGGGAAAAGGAGTGGCATTGATTGTTTCCGAAGAACGCAGTGTCGGAGGACAGCTTGGTCGGCCTTCCGGCGCACGGTTCCGGACCTACGAACGTTTGAAAAGGTTTGCCGATGAAATCAGCGGCACCATTATGGAGTACCAATACGGCCCTGATCTGCTCCATAAATCCATTGAAGACATATACCGTTTCCCCCTGCGTCAGGCCACCACCGACACCCTGAACCGGCATCTCCGAAGCGGCATCTCCGACCCGGCCTTGGCTGAATTGGTTATTGCTCTGAGGGAGGAGGACAGGCTCTGTATTATCCATGAGGATGAGGAAACCCGGGAGCCAAGGCTTATCTGTTCCATGGGGCTGATTGCTGAAGGCGAGGTGGAAGAATGAGCAGTCTGAATATTGGAAGAACCAGAAAACTTCTGCAGCAGTTTGATTTTGAGAACCTTTTCATCGAAGAGCTGGGTTGGAACCGTTATTCAGAACAGTTATTGATTTCCGTGGGAGCGAATGCTTTTCCGTTGGATGCCGTGGCGGAAAAAAGGGGTCTTGTCATCTTTCTCTACAAAACACCGCCGGGCACGGATTTTCCGCCCTATGCCCTCCGCCGGAAAATAGAACGTCAAACCGCCAAAACCCGCCATGAACATCTGATTATCTATGTCGACCGGGAGCAGACCACCCAGGTCTGGCAATGGGTCAAAAGAGAGACGGGCCGACCGGACGCCTGCCGGGAGCACACCTATCACGGGGGCCAGCCGGGGGACGCCCTGATCCAGAAGCTTGACAAACTGGTGGTAACCCTGGACGAAGAAGAGTCAATCAGCCTGGTTGAGATTACAGGCCGAACCAGGGCCGCCTTTAATGTCGAAAAGATAACCAAGAAATTTTATGAACGGTTCAAAAAAGAGCATGCTGCCTTTTTGACATTTGTCGAAGGCATCACCGATATGGGCGACAAACAGTGGTATGCTTCCCTTATGCTTAACAGATTGATGTTTATCTATTTTATCCAGAAAAAGGGTTTTTTGGACAATGACCCGAACTACCTGCGCAACCGGCTGGGTATGATGCAGGAAAAGCAGGGCAAGGGCAGGTTCCATTCCTTAACCAGAAGCAGATGGGGGCCTACTATACAAAAGAAGACATCACCGAATATATCAGCAAGAACACCATCATTCCCTACCTTTTTGACGCTGCCCGCAAAAAATGCAAAATTGCCTTTGAGGGCGATCAGTCGGTCTGGCAGCATTTGAGTAGAGACCCTGACCGTTACATCTACGAAGCTGTCAAAAAAGGTTGCGGGCTTGAATTGCCTGATGAAGTTGCTCGGGGCCTGGATGATGTTTCCGAACGTACGGAATGGAACAAACCCGCCCCGGAAGCGTATGCCCTGCCCACGGAAATCTGGCGTGAAGTGGTGGCCCGTCGCAAGCGTTATGAAGAGGTAAAAGCAAAACTGGTAGCTGGAGAGGTCAAGGCAATCAATGACTGCATTACCTACAATCTCAATATCAGGCAGTTTGCCCAGGATGTCATTGAAAACTGCGAAGGTCCCATGTTGCTCAGGGCCTTCTGGCGTGCCATTGTCGGCCACATTCCGCGAAAATCTAACGAAAAGCCGGAAAACGGCATCACCATTCTCGACCCCACCTGCGGTTCCGGCGCTTTTCTCTTTGCCGCCCTCAACATCCTGGCGCCGCTATATGAGGCCTGCCTTGACCGCATGCAGGCCTTTGCGGCCGAGCTTGATCAGCCCGGCGTCAAACACCATCCGGAGAAATTCAGCGATTTCAAAGCAGAGCTTGCGCGGGTGGCGGAACACCCCAACCAGAGCTATTTCATCATGAAGTCCATTATCCTGAACAACCTTTACGGGGTGGACATCATGGCCGAAGCCGTGGAGATCTGCAAACTCCGGCTCTTTTTGAAGATGGTTGCCCAGGTGGAAAGCGCGGACCTGATCGAACCATTGCCGGACATTGATTTCAATATCCGCTGCGGCAATACCCTGGTTGGGTTCGCCACTTATGATGAGGTGGAGGAGGGGATCAAATCCAAAGGCGGGGCGGCAATGCTCCCCATGATGTATGAAGACCGCATGGCGAAGATTGAGCTGAAGGCCCAGGATCTTCAACAGGCCTTTGATATTTTTCGCCGTCGCCAGGTCGAGAGTGATGGGTCAGTGCCTTATGCGGACAAGACGAGGGTACGGGATCGGTTGACCGTTCTGGAAAATGAACTGAACAGGGCTTTGGCTAGGAAATATGGGATTAAAGCAGAGAAAGACGTAAAGGCATACAGAAAATGGCTGGCAAGCCACCAGCCTTTTCATTGGTTTGTTGAATACACGAATCGCTGTTCTACCTTTGATGATTCCCATATAATCCGAAATACATAGCTTAGGCGGAATCATCACAACAATATGCACATGATCTTTTTGAACATTTAAC
>JAFCZI010000411.1 GCA_019314425.1 Deltaproteobacteria bacterium
GATATCGCCCAGGTGACGGATGGGCCGGAAGAGCCGACCGTGTATACGCGCTTTGGTTTTTCCAATGCTTACCAGAAACCCGACACGCACAAGGGAATGACCCACGATCTGCCGACCGTTACCCTGGCGCTGGCCAAGAAACGGGGAACCAACGCGGTGCGGGTAGCCGATGAAATCATTTCAAAGATGGATGAACTGAAAAAAACCGTGATCCCGGACGGTGTTGAGGTGGTGGTCACCCGGAATTACGGGGAAACCGCCCAGCACAAGGTCAACAATCTTCTGGGATCTCTGGCCTTTGCCATCCTCACAGTGGTGGCCCTCCTGGCCTTTACCCTGGGGTGGCGCGAAGCCCTGGTGGTGGCCCTGGCCGTCCCTTTAAGTTTTTCACTGGCCCTTTTTGTCAACTATGCTTTTGGGTTTACCATCAACCGGGTGACCCTGTTTGCCCTCATTTTGAGTCTGGGGCTTGTGGTGGACGACCCCATCACCAACGTGGACAATATCCAGCGGCATATTCGAATGGGAAAGCGCAATTCCCTTTCCGCCACCCTCCATGCGGTCCAGGAGGTTCTGCCCCCGGTGATCATGAGTACCCTGGCCATTATTATTTCCTTTGTGCCGCTCTTCTTCATCACGGGCATGATGGGTCCTTACATGGCGCCCATGGCCGCCAATGTGCCGCTCACGGTGAGTTTTTCCACGCTGTGCGCCATTACGGTAGTACCCTGGTTCACCTACCTGCTGCTGAGAAAATCCGCACCCGCACCCGGTCAGCAGGCTGTATCCGGTGTGGATGTCGATGTGACGCCCCCATGGGTTAAAAAAGGCTATCGCCGTGTGGTGGGGCCTTTTCTGGATTCGGGGACCAAACGATTCCTCCTTTATGGTACCGTTTTTTTGCTGCTGGTGGTCTCAATGGCTCTGGCGCTGTTTCGATACGTGCCCATGAAAATGCTCCCCTTTGACAACAAAGATGAATTTCAGATCGTGATCGATATGCCCGAAGGCACACCCCTTGAGCAGACCTCCCGGGTGGTTCAGGATTTTGAACGGTATCTGCGTCAGGTTCCGGAGGTGACGAATCTCATTTCCTACACGGGGACCGCCTCACCCATGGATTTTAACGGCATGGTGCGGCACTATTACCTGCGCCAGGGGGGGGATGTGGCGGACATCCGCGTTAACCTGGGCAAAAAACAACAGCGCAAACAACAGAGCCATGCCATCCTGCTTCGCCTGCGAAAAGACCTGGAAGCCGTTGCAGCCCGCCACGGAGCACACATCAAGCTGGTGGAGATGCCCCCCGGGCCGCCCGTGATGGCCACGGTGGTGGCGGAAATTTACGGAGAGCCGGACCAGTCCTATGAAGACCTGATTGCGGCTGGAAAAACCGTGCAGAAGATCATGAAAACGGAACCCTTTGTGGTGGATATTGACGATACCACCGAGACCCCGCGAGACCGGATCGATTTTGTGCTGGACAAGGAAAAGGCAGCGCTACACGGGGTGAGCACCGCCATGATCACCGGAACGCTGAGGACCGCGTTGAGTGGGGGGCGCCCCGCCACGGTTCACCGACGGGGAGAACGCCGACCCCTTCCGGTGAAAATCATCCTTCCCAGGGCCAAACGCTCCGGCATTGTGTCGCTTTCCCGAATTCCCGTAAAGGCACAGGACGGCAAAATGATTCCCCTGGGGGAGCTGGGGACGTTTAAAAAAGTGGCCGAGGACCAACCCATATACCACAAAAATCTTGAGCGGGTGGTTTATGTGTTCGGAGAGATGGCCGGTCGTGCCCCCGCCGAAGCCATTCTGGACATGCAAAAACGGATCGACCATCAACCGCTGCCCGACGGTCTGCGAGCGGAATGGGCCGGGGAAGGGGAGTGGCAGATCACCCTGCGGGTCTTTCGGGACATGGGTATCGCCAATATAGCTGCTCTGATGGGGATCTACACCCTGCTGGTGATCCAGATGAATTCATTTCTCATGCCCCTTCTGATCATGCTGTCGGTCCCCCTGACCCTCATCGGCATCATGCCGGGGTTCTGGCTGCTCAATCTGCTGTTGGCCGATCCCGTGGGGGGCTTTGACAACCCGATCTTTTTTACCGCCACCAGCATGATCGGCATGATCGCGCTGGGCGGCATTGTCATTCGGAACTCGCTGGTGTTGATTGAATTCGTAAACGGCGCTGTGAAAAAAGGGGTGGCCCTTCGGGAGGCCATTTTGCAGAGCGGGGCTATTCGATTGCGACCCATTTTGTTGACCGCCGC
>JAFCZI010000412.1 GCA_019314425.1 Deltaproteobacteria bacterium
AGAAAAGCAGCTGCCATCCCCCAAGATCCAGTAGTCAGAACCAACACCCTCTCAACTAATACACCAATAGAAATAACCGGTTCTGTCATTGCCGTAAACGGTGACGAGATTAAAGTCAGGACAAATGGCAATAGAAATCCCCAAGTAGGCTGGTTTATAGACCTGTTCTACGTGACCAGTCAGGGCAAAGAACTCCCGGTTGGAACCTGGAAAATTCAATCGGTTACAGGAAAAGATCTGACGGCAATAAAAATCAAGGGGATGGGTAATGCCAATAAACAATTAAAAGCGGTCATTTACAACCAGAAGAAAAAACCTGTCGCAATAAAAGTTGCTCCGCCCGCCCCAAAACTTGCCCAAACCAAGCCTTTCTCAGCATCGCGAGCCCAAGCGGCAAATGCTGCACCGATTAGACAGCAGCCATCAATACAATTGCTGGGAGAGACTGCCCCAACAGCACCACCGAAGAAAATAGCCGCAAACCCGCGCAAAAGACAGCCCACCCTTCCACCGGGGATCAAGAAAAAACCAGTACCAAAAAAACGGGTTCAACCGAGAGATCCGGAAGTGGCTCGGCTACTAAAGCTATTGAAAGATGATAATTTTGCTTCAAAACGCAATGCGGCAAAAATAATCACTCGAAATAGTTATAAAGATTCGGTGCTGTACGACCAGGTCAATAAAGAGCTCTTGGAAGGTTATTCATCGGCAAAAGACAAACTGGAGGTCGATACAATGGCCTGGATGTGTAAGGCCCTTGCTTCATCCAAAGACCATAAATACTACGAAACGGTCGATACCGTGGCAAGAAAAGCAAGAAACCGAAAGCTGAAAAAGTATGCAAAAGTGTCCCTGCGTCAATTGAAATAGCGATTTATAGTTTTTCTGTTCTATCCAGCAAAAAAGGCGGGTGAATACAAGATCCATGGTTAAAAAAAAGAAGGTGATTTTTAAAAACGGGATAGGAAACTTGTCAAAATTCTTAAAAATATTTGGATTATTATATTTTCTGCTTAATTTCATTGGTTTTGCAGCACTTTTAGTTTTGGCGATAAATGCTGCCGGGAAATATCTGTCATTTTCTCCGGGATGGGTTTACCTGCTTTCCCCCGCAATTGGGGTGTTATCTGGTTACTGGATTTATTCGGGAAAATTTGGTTGGGGGAGAAGTCTGGTTATCGCTTTCAGCTTGTTATGTTCTGCAGCCACCCTTTTTATAGTTTTCGTAGCAGTACCACAGGTAGAACACTTAAATAATGAAGTAAAGAAGCAAGCAGCCATAGTTCAGAAAAATCAACTCGACCCGAATGTTGAGCGCCTGTTTCTTGGCGTCTATTCGGGAGATATTGCCATTGTCACCGAACAACTTAATAAGGATGTTGATGTCAATGCCAGAAACGAGACCCGACAAACCGCTCTCCATGTCACCCAGAACCCCGATATTGCCAGATTATTGATTGAGCATGGGGCTGATATCGGGGCAAAAAACGATTCAGGAGCTATTCCAATTTTCAACAAAGAGGTGAATATCGTAAAAATATTGCTGGCGGCCGGAACTGATATTAATGCAAGAGACGAAGAGGGAAACACCCTGTTAATCTGGTATAGCTATTCTGGTTATCTTGAAGGGATACAGTTTCTGGTCAAGCGAGGGATCGATATTAATGCCTGTAACACTGATCGGCAAAATAGTTTGAATATCGCCGAACACTTTCAACCCAATACCGATACCATGACATATCTGCAGACCTTAAACATCCAACCATGTGCTGAATAGGAACAATCTCCCGTCAGGAGTCCCATGAAACTGTTTTTCAAATTATTTCTGGCCATTTTCCTGGTTGTTTTCATTGTTCTTGCTATTTTGAGCTACAACCAATTTTCGCTACCGACCAGCACGGAAATGGACAACTACTTTCTTGAGCACCAAGAAGCTTTCAAACAAAAAAATGATTCTATTCTGGCCGCTTTGCAGCTACAGAAACCAATCACATTGCTGGCTGATTCTGAAATTGGTTATAAATGGGTAGAAATTGAACCGAAACCCAATGTTTATCAGGCAGGAAAGCCACTGATTGTACGCTATTACACCCACCTGCGGGGAATAGGGGTCGGTGCTTTCGGAACCGGAATCGCCTACATAGATCCAAGAATAGAAGAAAAAGAATATCCAGACCTTGAAGCCATGATTGATGATACCAAAAAGGTTGAAGGATTTATCGGTTACAGCAAGATTTCAGATAATTGGTACTACTTTTTTTGGGAGGCTG
>JAFCZI010000116.1 GCA_019314425.1 Deltaproteobacteria bacterium
ATTATCTTACGCTATTGAGGTTGGAGAGAGACATATGGAGAAAGAGGTCTTGACTGTTTTTCTAACTTACCTGCGTCTTCGACGGGCTGGCCGGGATGAAAGGGAGGTATACTATGAGTGGCTTGAAAATGAATTTGAGTAAACAGAAAGATGAAATTCTCGCTGCAACCGCAGTCCCACCCAAAGAAAGGGATTTTGTTTGGAACGGCAAAGATGAGGACGACCGTCCTTTAAGTAAAAAGGAGATGCGGGAAGGTATCAAAAGAGCCGGTGGACGGCCAAGAGCGGCGAATCCAAAAAAATCAACCACTGTCCGACTTGATGCCGAGGTGTTGGATTTCTTTAAAGCCCAGGGTAAGGGATGGCAGACGAAAATAAGTGAGACTCCTCCCGCATAGCGGGAGGCCTCAGGAAGCCCCCTAAAAGGGGGCAGTTACGTGGGGAAAGCCCCCTTGGGGCTCAGTTAGTCAAACAAATCCAATTGTTCTTTTTCAAGCTTCTCTTGCTCGCGTATGTACTTTTTTATGGTTTCTTCATCAAATCCCACAGTACTGACACAATATCCTCGAGCCCAGAAGTGCATCCCCGTCACCTTTTTATATCCTGCTTTACGGTGGATTCTTACTGCGCTTTTCCCTTTCATGAATCCCAAAACAAATGCAACGCTGTATTTGGGTGGAATTTTCAAACACATATGGACATGGTCTGGCATTAGATGCCCTTCGAGAACATCTATCTCTTTCTGCCGTGCCAGGTCTCTCAAAATCTCACCTACATCGCGTTTCACTTTTCCATACAATACCCTTTTTCGATATTTCGGTACGATGACTACATGGTATTTGCAATCCCATCGTACATGCGATAAACTTTCTCAATCGTGCATAGGCTTTTCCTCCATAATTCCCCAAAGGGGCTTTCCCAGAGGAGGAGCCTATATTATTTTCGCCGGATCGGTAGAACCTATTCGGGTCCACCACTGGAAGTGGTGGTTTTCGGGACAAATAATCTACGCATCCTGCTTGCCCTTTTTCCCGTTTTATACGTTGTGATAACAGGCACATAGCTCACTATGCACCTGCCATCACGCCTTAAAAACGAACAAAAGTTCTGCACGATATACGTATATTATTTTCTTCCAGTTCCCTAAGATGGCCTCGTAAAAAGCTAAATTATGCCCCAGGAAAAAGCAGACGTGCCTTTCGCTCGCCCCACACACCGCCACCGTTTTTTTCAATGGTTGCGGGGGCTCTGGCCCCACTGGCCCATAGCCGCTATCATTGTGGCAGGCGGCGCCTCAGACGTGCTCAAAAGCCTCAACCTTGATCTTTTGCCCTTCGGCCAGCTCAGTCCCTTTATGGGACTGGAAAAGTCGCTGGCAATCCTTGTCAACAGTACCCAGGCCATCCTGGGGATCGGATTTGTGCTGGTGGGGCTCCCGTTGCTCAGAAGGCTTGCCGCCGCATGGTCCTTTACCGTGATCCTCCTGCTGGTAACCCTGGGGATGCACCTGGCCCAGCAGCACTGGGGAAAAGATCTCATTTTTCCAGGCGGAATGCTGGTATCCATGCTGGTGCTGAGGCATCATTTCAACCGCCAGACCCAACTGGCCAACTATGCCATATCGCTTATCGGCGTCTTCTCCATCCTCGCCTATGGCACTTTTGGCAGTTACCTGCTTGGCGATGGTTTCAAACCGGCCATTCATGACCTGATCACTTCCCTTTACTTCACGATTATCACCATTTCTACCGTAGGCTACGGCGACATCACCCCCATCACACCCGAAACGCGCTTGTTTGTCGTGTCGCTACTGGTTGTGGGCCTGAGTGTTTTCGCCACGGCTGTTGCGTCTGTCCTGGGACCGGCGATTACGAAAAAACTGGGCCATATTCTTTACCCTGAAGGAGACAGAATGAAACTGGAAAACCATATCATCCTGGCTGGGGAAGGCTCCATCGCCATTAACACCGCGAGGGAACTGGAAGATCGAAAACTTTCTTTTGTTCGGATACGAAACTCCGGCGAGACCCTTTCGCCTGGAGAAAACGAAATCATTGGAGACCCCACCGATGAGACGGTACAGCAAAAGGCAGGTATCCAGAAAGCAAATATGGTGATTGCGGCCGGGGACAATGATGGTGACAATGCCTTTATTGCCCTGTTGGCCAAGGATTTGAATCCAAAGGTTCGCGTGCTGGCTGTGGCCAATGCCGTCACGGCTATTCGAAGGTTGAAGCTGGCCCGGGCAGACCTGGTCTTTGCGCCGGCAGCGGTGGGCAGCCGTCTTCTGGCCAACCTCGCTGAAGGGGATCAGATTTCCGAAGAATTCCGGGACTTGCTTGAAACAGGGGAATAGATAATTGATGGCGTCGTAAAAAATCCCATCTACTGCGTTGCAGAAAACAAGGGCAGACACACAGGTCGCCCCTACACCCAATCATTTCCATTCAGATACCGGGCGGTTTTCAGTTCCTTTCCGAGGCTGTAGCGCAGGTGCAGCCGAAGCACCTTTTTCATCTCATCCATCGTGGTATCCGTTAACAGCGCCCGGGGGGCACCATCCAGCGGGGTTGTCTGGATCTGGTCCAGACTTCTGACAGCACCCGGGTCAAGACCGGGCAGGCGCGCGGACTCTTTTTCACATTTCAAGCAGACAATACCCCCTTTTTGCTGTTTGAATACAGCCCGGCCCTCACCGGCATACGACCTGCCGCAGTCGCAGCACCGGTCAAAATTGATGCTGTACCCCCCAAGGGCCAGGGCCTTGGCTTCAAAAAAAATCCGCAATTCCTCTTTTTTCATGTCACCCGCAAGAGCGGAAAACGCATTTTTTAGAAGCGTAAACATCCGTGACGCTGCAACGCCCGGGGGAAAGAGGGTTTCGGTCAACTCAACCATGTAGCTGGCCAGGGACAGGGCATGGAAATCAGTTCTCAGCCCCGGAAAACCGTGAATCAGCTTTCCCGAATGAAGGAAATAGAGATCCCGCCCGCTTTTTCGCTCATATTCCAGCCGGGTCAGGCAAAAGGAATCCAGGCAGTTGGCAAAGCGTCTGCTGCTCTTTCTGGCCCCCTTGGCAACCCCCTTGAGTCGACCCCTGTCGGCGGTAAAAAAGCTGACCAGGAGATCGGTTTCTCCGAATTCCCAGGTTCTTGTGATAATGCTTTCGGAAACATGCATGGTTCTATGGGATCACAACCGTTTTGACGGCGCCATCAAGGTTGTTTCAAGTGATTGACAAATAGTTCCTTTTTTTGTACGCTGCTCGGCAATCCTTACCATATCAGCGCCATGGAAAAAAGCATCAAATCATACCCCCGAATCATTTTGGAGACGCCACATGCAAATCCTGAAAAAAGCCTTGGCCGAGGGTGGTGTGGGCGTGATGGGACAATTCCTGCATAAATTTCGTGAACAATCATATCCAGCCATCGTAGTAGGGGCACGGCGCACCATGCCCCTACTTTGGGGGAGCCCCTACTTTGGGGGAACCCCTACTTTGGCGGAGTCGACAAAAAGGACGGCTTAAATGAAAAAACCGGTGGTACTCATTATACGCGACGGATGGGGATTGAATGAGAAAAAAGAAAGCAATGCGGTCCTGGCTGCCCGCACCCCCCATATGGATGCCTACAAGAAAACCTATCCATGGACCATACTTGACTGCACGGGTGAAGCGGTGGGCTTGCCCGAAGGATACCAGGGATCGAGCGAGGTGGGGCATCTCAACATAGGCGCCGGACGTGTAGTGGTTCAGGAATTAAAACGGATCGACAACGAACTGAGCAGCGGAATTCTGTTTGAAGCCGAACAATGGCATCAATTGATCTCCAACTGGCGTGAAAACAAAAGCCGCCTGCATCTGCTGGGGTTGTTACAGGACGAAGGGGTACATGCGCACCAGAAACATCTGTTCAAAATCATGGCCAAAGCCAGACAGGAATTCCCTGAAGGCGACATCATCATTCATCCATTCCTGGACGGTCGGGATACGCCCCCCCGCAGTACCCTGGGTTTTCTGAAAACCCTGGACACTGAAATGGAAAAGGTGGGCGGCTGCCGCATCGGAACGGCCATGGGACGCTATTACAGCATGGACCGTTCAGAGAACTGGAAACTAACGGATCAGGCCTACCACTGCATCGTCTGTGCCGAAGGGATGCGGGCCGAAAATGCTGAAAACGCCGTCCTCAAAGCCTATGAGGAGATGCAGACCCCGGACGGCGATGAAATGACAGACGAGTACATCCCCCCCTTCTGCATCGGCGACTACAACGGGGTGATGGACGGGGATTCCATTCTGCACACCAATTATCGCCAAGACCGGGCCATTCAGCTCTCCCGCGCCTTCGTGGACCCAACTTATCCGGGCACGCTCAAGGTCCGACCCAAGGTGCTTTATGTGGGGTTCACCCGTTATTACGACGATTTCCCCGCCTACCTCATGTCACCCATAGACCAGGGGGGGGACATGGAACACCTTTTGGGCGAAGTCATCTCAAATGCGGGACTGACCCAGCTGCGGATCGCCGAAACACAGAAATTCCGGCATGTCACCAGTTTTTTTAACGGTAAAAAAACCACCCCCTATCCGGGGGAAGAACAGGTTGAGATCCCGTCACGATTTGACCCTTCCAGCTTCGCCCATCATCCTGAAATGGATGCGTATACGGTGACCGAAGAAATCCTGAAACGCTTAGACGACAATCCATACGATTTTATCGCCGTCAATTACGCCAACGGGGACATGGTGGGACACACGGGCGTCATGGATGCCGCCGTCAAAGCCATTGAAGTGGTTGATGACTGTGTGGGCAGAATCGTAAAGAGGCTGCTGGAACTGAAAGCGGAGATTCTGATTACCTCCGATCATGGGAATGCAGAGCAAATGGTGGACTATGAAACGGGGCTTCCCAAAACCAGCCATACCCTTTTTCCCGTTGACCTGATTTATACCTCCCCCAACGCTGTGGGGAAGGAGCTGCGCCCACGGGGAAAACTTTCGGATGTGGCGCCCACCGTGCTGTACTTGCTGGGGCTTCCCATTCCGAAAGAAATGACGGCTGAGAATCTCATCTTATGAAATTTCGGATTGCGGATTTTTTTTGGGACTACGGCATCCATTTATTCCGCATTCGAGCCAGTGAGCACCCATGTCTGAAAAGGTCGAAGAAACCAACGCCATCCTTCTGGGCTATTGCGCTTTAGACGGTGATACCGCCGCCAAAGACGATTCCATGGCGGAATTGGCTCGCCTGGCGAATACAGCAGGCCTCCTTTCCCTGGGAATCTATGTACAACGGCGGAAGAAAATTCATCCCAGGACCTTCATCGGTGAAGGATTTATTGAGGTCAGTCTTGCCCATGCCGAAAAAAATGAAGCAGGAGATAAAGCAGACCTCCTGATTTTCGATCATGACCTCACCGGTTCCCAGGCCCGCAACATCGAAAAACGCTTTTCCCTACCCGTCATGGACCGCACCGAAGTGATCCTCAGAATCTTTCATGCCCATGCCAGAACAAGGGAGGCCCGCCTTCAAGTCAGGCTGGCCGAGCTGAAGTATGAACTGCCCCGGGTAAAAAGCATGTGGGGACACCTGGATCGGGAGCGGAGCGGCAGCGGGGCGGGAGGCGGAGCGGCGTTTCGAGGAATGGGAGAAAAGCAGAGTGAAATGGACCGCCAGAAGCTTCAGCGGGAGATTTATGAGATTGAAAAAACCCTTAAAAAACTGATCCGACAGATCGATACCCAAAAAAAATTACGGCAAAAACAATGCAAAAACATTGGGTTGGTGGGTTACACCAATGCGGGGAAATCAACACTTTTCAACCGGCTGACAAACGCCGGAGTGCTGGTGGAGGACAAGCTCTTTGCAACTCTTGATTCCACTTCCCGGTCTTTGGAACTGGGCAATGGAAAGGAGGCGGTCATATCCGACACCGTGGGGTTCATCTCCAGTCTACCCCATCACCTGGTGGCAAGCTTCCGTGCCACCCTCAAAGAAGCGGAAGAAGCCGATTTTCTGATACATCTGACTGATATCTCAGACGAAAACTTTCAAAAGCATATGGCGGATGTGGAAACCGTCCTCAAAACCATTGGGGCCAACCACATTCCCCATATGCTTGTATTCAACAAAATCGACCGGGTTTCCGAAACCGTAATCAAAGGAACCCGAAATTTTTATCCGGATGCACAGTTCATCTCAGCCGCAACCGGCCGAAACGTGGATCTTTTTTTACGAAGTCTGGGGGAAAGCCTTCACCCCACCACAAAAATGACGCTGTTGATTCCCCTGACAGAGCAGAGACTCATACACGACATCCACACCCTGGGCAGGGTTCATGAAACCACCTACGAAGATGAGGGCGTGCGCATGACCGTTGAAATCGCCAAGGGGGACATGCGCCCTTTGGCGCGGTATCGGGTTGATTAAGGAATTCTAACCTACAGATTCCGCAACGGCTTAAAAAGATATTCCAGACCGTTTACTTTGATTTCATAAACCATGCGCAACATATCACCCAAATGTCCTTCCGGAAATCCTTTTTGGGAAAACCAAACCACATAAGGCTCAGGGAGATCGATCAAAAGCCGCCCCTTATACTTGCCGAACGGCATCCGCATTTTGGCCAGTTCCATCAAAACCGCCGCATCCGGCTTGCACTCATTTTCTTCGTTCATTTGATCCTTTCGGGGGGGCAAACACTGCGCTTGCCGAGTTCCTCGGCTGAGAGCCCTTTGGCAATCCCTTAACTAGTAATGGCCCAGTGTCCACCCTTATCCGGCCCTGTACGCCTGAGTCGGCCTTGAGCCTGAAGGTTTTTTATATTTCGTTCAATGGAACGTGTCGTGACGCCTATCGCCTTAGCCAATTCAGCGATCGTAGTACGTTGATTCGATGCAATGAGCTGGAGTATTTTCTCCGACGTTTTCTCCGACGTTTTCCAGGTATCATCTTTAGTCTTTACGTAAGTCGGCCTTGGGAATTCAAGGGTGAACATGGTGTTAAAACGAATTTTAACTTTGGGGCAATTTTCCTTTTCCAATGCCGCTCGAATGCGCTCAATTCCGGTTCCCATTTTTTCGATATAGTCGCAGCGCAACAGCAAACTTGCAATCAGCGGGTTGCGACAGACGCTACGTTTGCCGAATTCTTCAGCTGAAAGGCCCTTGGGCAACCCTCCGGGGTTGTATATTTCGACCCGGTTGTAGAGTTCCACACTAAAATGACTTGATGAAGACTCAATTTTTCAAAATAAATTGATCGAAGTCATAAATTTTCCAATTTATTTCGTTGTAGAAAACCACCC
>JAFCZI010000117.1 GCA_019314425.1 Deltaproteobacteria bacterium
CGATGGGGCCCATGTTTTTCGATAAACCAATAAAAAAAAGTAACCCCAGCCCCAGCAACAGCATAAAGACCGTCGCCAGCAACAGTGTTTGCCCAAGTGCCAGTTCCCGCCTGAAAAGCTCCGACAGGCCCATGCCGATGATACTGAACTCAATAACAAAAATGATGGCCTGCGGCTGTCCCAGGATGTTGGCCAGAAGTCCGATGGCAAAGACGGCTATTGCCGCAATCTTTATCCCCTGGCGGAGGCCGAGGCGAGTCGAGTAGCAGAGAAACGGCAATGGTGTCAGGAGGCTGAAAAAAGGGCCTATAAAAGGAATCCAGGCTGAGGCAAGAAGAAGGAACGTGGCGCCTCCCACGCACCCCAGCACATCTGTCATTTTCATCGAATTTCAGGGAAGGCAAAAAGCCTCAAGCACTCTGAAGCGGCTACAGCGTACTTTTTTAGGGATTTGGGGTTATCTGATGACAGACGTCGTGTAGGGCAAAAGCGCAATGTTCCTGGCCCGCTTGATGGCCACGGTCAGCATACGCTGATGCTTGGCGCAATTCCCGGAAATCCTGCGCGGCGTAATTTTGCCCCGTTCGGTTGTGAAATACCTGAGGATTTTTATGTCTTTATAATCAATCGCAAGGCTGCTGTCCGCACAGAACTTGCACACTTTTCGTCTGTGGTAAGTCTTTCGGAATCTGCCCCTGGTTTGGTTTGTTCCGCCGTCTTTGTTAAAGGATTGATTATAAGCCATCTTTTTCACCCTCGCCTTTCGCGCCTGTTTCTTCTGAATCTGCCGTCTTTTCGACTGCTTCAACTGATTTGGTTCCAATCGATTCGGTTTCAACTGATTCGGCTTCAATCGATTTGACTTCGACTGATTCGGCTTCGACTGATTCGGTTTCAGCTGATTCGGCTTCAACTGATTCGGCTTTGATTGGCTCGGGCTTTGGTTTCAGTTTTTCAAGATCAGCATTATCACTCAATTTGATGGTCTGGTATTTAAGAATTCTGTCGTCCAGGCCCATTTCTCTTTTGAGTTCCGCCGTCAAATCCGCTTCCCCGCAAAATTGAAGAAGCACGTAAAAGCCTTTGTCAAACTTTTTGATGTCGTAGGCTAATGTTTTTTTCCCCCACTCATCCACCTTCGTTACAACGCCTTTGTTTTTCTCCACGACATCGGTAAATTTGGAGACGACGACACGGTAGTCCTCTTCCGCCAAATTCGGGTTGATGATGTAAAGGGTTTCATAATATCTCATTCGTTTTTTCTCCTTTCGGCTGTCCTCTGTGAAAAGTCTTTTTGTTAGAGGGTTTATTGGGTCCCCTCCGCTCGGGGAGGGGACTAAGGAGCCACTCTAAAATTAAAAACCTAAACTAATATCAGTGAAGCTGCTTCCTGTCAATAAGTTTTTTTGTAGTTTGTAGGGTGCAGAAAAATCAGGTTCGATCCTTTACCCAAATTCTGCCCCCTGATAACTGCCCCCTGCCCCCTGCGATTATTGGCAAACATTACTCAAAATAATTCTTGACGGAAAATCCTTCGTTCCGGCAAAGCAGATCCCGGCTGGCTTCTTTCAGATCCCAGGCCACCATCTCCGCTACCATCTCCTTAAACGAGGTTTTGGGTTCCCAACCGAGCGCTTTTCTTGCGAGGCTTGCATCTCCCAGAAGGGCTTCGACCTCGGTGGGCCGATAATACCGTTTATCAACGGCGACGATGCATTTTCCCGTATTTTGATCATAACCTTTTTCTTCAACACCGGTCCCTTCCCAGCGGATATCAAGACCGACCTCTTTGCCCGCCACATTGACGAAATCCCTGACCGAGTGCTGCTGGCCCGTGGCAATCACATAATCCTTTGGTTCTTTTTGCTGAAGCATCAGGTACATGAGCTCCACATAGTCCCGTGCATGCCCCCAGTCGCGCTTTCCGTCCAGATTTCCCAGATAAAGACACTCCTGAAATCCCAGCTTGATCCGCGCCATACCCCGGGTAATTTTTCGGGTTACAAAGGTTTCGCCCCGTACGGGGGATTCGTGATTGAACAGGATGCCGTTGCACCCGAAAATACCGTAAGCCTCCCGGTAATTGACCGTAATCCAGTATGCGTAGAGTTTTGCGACTGCGTAAGGAGACCGCGGATAAAACGGGGTTTTTTCGGTTTGCGGTGTTTCCTGGACCAGACCGTAAAGCTCCGAGGTGGATGCCTGATAGAATTTCGTCTTCTTTTCAAGCCCCAGGATGCGGATGGCCTCAAGAAGGCGAAGTGTCCCCAGTGCGTCCGCATTGGCGGTATATTCAGGGGTTTCGAAAGATACCTGAACGTGGCTCTGGGCCGCCAGATTGTAGATTTCATCCGGCTGAACCTGCTGAATAATGCGGATGAGATTGGTGGAATCCGTCAGATCTCCATAATGAAGCACAAACCGTCTGTCGGACTCATGGGGATCCTGGTAAAGGTGATCGATGCGGTCCGTATTGAATTGGGAAGCCCTGCGCTTGATGCCGTGGACTTCGTAATTTTTCTTTAACATCAGTTCGGCCAGGTAGGCGCCATCCTGACCGGTAATTCCGGTGATCAGTGCTTTTTTCATATTTTTACTCTCCGTATGTTCTCAAATTCCGCCTCCACCATCTTTCGTGCCACGTCTTTCATCTTATATCGGGCGTTCCACCCCAGCTTTCGCCGGGCTTTCCCCGGGTCCGCCTTGACCGTTAAAATATCCGTCGGCCGGAGCAGGCTCTCGCGGGTCTTTACATGGTCGTGCCAGTTCAAATCAACCGCATCAAACGCTTGGCGAACAAAATCCGCCAGTTTGTTGGTTTCCCCGGTGGCGATAACAAAGTCCTCCGGGTTTTCTTGCTGAAGCATGCACCACATGGCCTCAATGTATTCGGGCGCCCATCCCCAATCACGCTCAACTTCAATGTTCCCCAGTTCCAGGATCTCGCCGCTTCCTTTGGCGATACGACAGGCGGCGTTTACAATTTTCCGGGTCACAAACCGCTCCGGTCTCAGGGGGGACTCGTGATTAAACAAAAGCCCCGAGCAGGCAAAAAGCCCGTAGGCTTCCCGATAATTGGCCATATGCCAGAAGGCGGCCGCCTTGGCAACGGCATAGGGACTTCTGGGGCGAAAGGGCGTCTCCTCATTGGCCGAGATGCCTTCCGTGTTGCCAAAGCATTCACTGGATCCCGCATTATAGATACGGATGGGGATATCCAAAAACCGGATGGCCTCCAGGAGGTTTAATGTGCCGATGCTGATGCTTTCGAATGACTCAACGGGCTGATCAAAAGAGAGTCCCACCGAAGTCTGCCCGGCCAGGTTGTAGACCTCTCCCGGCTGCACTTTTTTTAAAACCTGCAGCACGCTTCGAAAATCGTTCAGAGATACGGATTCAAGCTCTACCCGGTCATAAATCTCCAACCGTTTCAGATTGGCAAAAGAGGACATTTGAGCGTCCCGCGAAGCGCCGACAACTCGGTAGCCCTTTGCCAGAAGGAATTTTGCCAGATAAGTCCCATCCTGTCCGGAAACACCTAAAATCAATGCGGTTTTCTGACTATTATTTCCCATGTCGCCCCTATTTATTGACCTTGTATACCATTGACCTCGAAACCACACCCTGCTATAGTGCAGCCCTTATAACATTCCGTAATGCAGGATTCAAGGGTTAAGGAATTGAATCCATGATTGATGGCTATGGAATCATAATTCTTGAACTTGAGGTTGAAAAATCCCGATGAAGAACAAAAGCACGAAGGTGCACCGTAATGATCTCTGTCCCTGTGGAAGCGGGCTGAAGTATAAAAAATGCTGTATCCGAAAGGCGGGTCTCACCCCCCGTAACAGCAACAAGGCGTTATATCTCCGGAAACATGGCATCCGCGTTAAAGAAGCAGGGGATATCGAGGGCATCAAAAAGGCGGGACGTCTTGCCTTGAAAACCCTTGACATGGTTGAAGACTCAATTCGGGTCGGAATGAGAACAGATGATATCAATACCCTTGTTCACGACTACACCCTCAAAAACGGCGCCACACCGGCGGCGCTCGGTTACCGCGGGTTTCCAAAAAGCGTTTGTGTTTCCGTAAACGAAGTCATCTGCCACGGCATCCCCGGTGACCGGGTCCTGAAAAATGGCGATATCGTCAATGTGGACGTCACGTCCATCCTGGGGGGGTACTACGCGGACGTTAATAAGATGTTTTTTGTGGGAGATCCGGACGCAACCACCCGGAAAATCGTCAATGTGGCACGCGAATGTCTTAGAAAAGGCGTGATGATGGTCCGCCCCGGAAACCGAATCGGCGACATCGGTTTCGCCATTCAAGCCTTTGCGGAAAAAGAGGGGTGTTCGGTTGTGAGGGAGTTTGTGGGTCATGGCGTCGGTTTTGACTTTCACGAGCCGCCCCAGGTGCCCCACCACGGGCGTTGCGGCGAAGGCATCGAACTGATTCCGGGAATGGTGTTCACCATCGAACCCATGATCAACCTGGGTGCGAAAGATCTCAGGATTCTTGATGACGGTTGGACCGCTGTAACACTGGATGGCGCCCTTTCCGCACAGTTTGAGCAAACCATACTGGTGACGGATGAGGGCTATGAAAGCCTCACCCCATTTCCCCTCCAATGAACATCGCCAACCAGGCCAAAACCCTGGGCTTCGTTGCGTCAGGCCTCTCCCGGTCTGAAAAACCCCTGTTTTTCGATACCTTCTGCGCATGGGTTGACGCGGGAAAAACCGGCCGGATGGCATGGCTCAACAGGCATCGGAATTTGAGAGAAGATCCGGGCAGGCTCCTTCCCAAATGCCAAACCATCATCAGTCTGGCATACCCCTATTCTCCAGAAAAACCATGCACGCCTGAAGGGTTTACCATGGCCCGATACAGCGAGCCCCAAAAGAAAGACTATCACGACCGTGTCCGAAAAAAAGCCAAACGCCTCGCCTCGCAAATCATGGCATCATATCCGGATTCGAAAACGAGGGTCTGTGTCGACTCGGCGCCGATCCTTGAGCGGAGTTTCGCCTACCGGTCCGGAATGGGTTTTTTAGGCAAGAACAACATGCTCATTGTTCCCGGCCACGGGTCCTATGTTTTCCTGGCTGAAATCCTGACCACCGCCTCGCTGCCATTGGGTGATTCCGGACCCATGGAGGATCTGTGCGGAAGCTGCACGCGCTGTCTGGATGCTTGCCCCACCGGTGCGCTGGAAGGTCCCAGACGCCTGGATGCGTCCAGATGCCTTTCTTACCTCACCATTGAACATGGGGGCGACGTTGACCCTGAAACGGGAGAAAAGATGGGCCGGTGTTTTCTGGGGTGTGATGTTTGCCAGGAAGTATGCCCCTTCAATCGGGTTGAAAAGGCCAATGCGGTCTCCCTTCCCGGTATCGGGGAATTCTTAAAAATGGACGACGAGACCTTTAAAACGCGGTTTGGACAAACGGCCCTTGCCCGCCCCGGTCTGGAGCGGATTCAACGGAATATTAAAATGGTCCTCGTGTGATCGAACGAGGGGTTATTAACGGAAAGGCAATACCCATGGAATTCTGTGATCTAAACTGCCGGTATGCCGCCTGGCCCGAAAAGGAAGCCCTGGATGGGTCGGGGAGTTGCCGTGTATTTCAGGCTATTCATTGCAGCAAAAAAAACCGGCATGTTCACAAGAACATGCCGTGTTCTGAAAAGGAAAAAGGAGAAAAAAAGGATGCCCTTACAGCTCCTGCCCCGATAGATATCGGCTGATGGCGCCATCATATTCATGGGTCAGGCGGAACACCTTTTTGGCCAATCGAAGTCGTGTTGAAAGCAGTGTTTCCCCGGAAGAGGCCGCCATTTCCTTCAGAACCTCCGCATAGTCATCCGGATCGACAATGACCGTGACATCTTTGAAATTCTTGGCGGCAGACCGCAACATGGACGGCCCCCCGATATCGATGTTCTCGATGGCCTCTTCCAACGTCACCCCTTCTCCGGATACGGTTTTTTCAAACTGATACAGGTTCACCACCACCAGGTCGATGCGCTCAATTCCGTGCGTTGCCATTACTTTGACATGTTCAGGGTTATCACGCAAACCCAGAAGCCCCCCATGCACCTTCGGATGAAGTGTTTTGACGCGCCCGTCCATCATTTCCGGAAAACCGGTGTAATCCGAAATATCCGTCACCGAAACCCCACCCCCGCGCAGGACTTTGGCGGTTCCCCCTGTTGACAATATTTCCACCTGGAAACCGGCCAGGGACTGCGCGAAGTCCACAATCCCTGTTTTGTCGGTAACGCTGATGATGGCTTTTTTTATCTGGCTCATATCTGTCTCCTTGTGACGGTCTCATGCAAAGTCATCAATACGATCACTCAATTACTTTTCTCAGGATCTGAAACAGGCATGGGAACCTTCAAGAACGCCACGCCTTCTTCTTTCAGGGTCTTTTCCTCTTCCGCCGTTGCCGATCCACGGATGCTTCTTTTTTCTGCGGCACCGTAGTGGATTTTCAATGCTTCGGCAGCGAATCGGGACCCCACATCTTCCGAATTATTCTTAACATATTCAACGACCTCTTTTGCCAGTTCCTGATAATTGATGGCCGCCGGGCGGTTCGCTTCCTTCGGTTGGGATGTCCTGACCGCCACAGGTGAAAGTATCTTCCTGACATCGGCGTCATCACAGTAAGGGCATCGTACTAGATTTTCTAAATGCTGCTCCTCAAAAGACTGAAGGCTGTTGAACCAGCCTTCAAAAAGGTGGCCCCGGGAGCATTCCAAATCAAATGCAATCATGTTGAGTTTTACCCCTCCGAATAAAGAACGGCCAGAATCCGTGTTACATCGTTGCCATGATTCTTGACAAGATGGGGAACTGTGGAATCGTAATAGATGGAATCGCCCGGTTCAAGCACGTAAATCTCCTCGCCAAGCTTGATGGCGCCGTAAAAAGTCCCATCTACTGCGTTGCAGTGATTTTTCAGAATCTCAACATTCTACATGTATGCCGACGATCCTGAAAAACTACTACGCCTTGTATCTGGAACTTTTTCCAACGCCATCTGTAGATAGATCCGTGACTTTTTACGGGACCATCAAGCTTGACTTCCATGGTGTTTTCAAGAACATATTAGTACTAACTGTTTAGTGCTTGAACGAAAAAGCCGTTCAGGCACGGTTTTAGGTTTTAAGTTTCGGGCTTTAAGTTGAAAAGAGCGTACAACTTCACAGAGTTGCAAACATCAATTCGAAAATGGAAAACTTTATTTCCGTATTTTCGTTCAGACACTATTCGTAATAATGCGAAAT
>JAFCZI010000118.1 GCA_019314425.1 Deltaproteobacteria bacterium
CGGTGAAAGCCTGCCGACCGGAAAAACGGCTGGTCGTTGTGTTCCAGCCGCACCGATACACCCGCACCCAGGCGTTGATGGATCGCTTTGTAATCGCCTTCAATGATGCGGATGTCCTTGTGGTGACACCCATTTATCCTGCGGGGGAACAACCCATCGAGGGGATAACTGCGGAAAATCTGGTGAAAGGCATCAAAGACCACGGACATAAAGAAGTTATTTTTTGCGCTGATCAGCAAGCGGTGGTCCCCACCTTGAAAAAACTGATGCAACCTGGGGATCTGGTTTTAACGCTGGGGGCAGGCAACATTCACAAAGAAGGAGAACGGCTTTTGGCTAACAGCTTAACAAAACATGGACATTCGTCAAAAAGAAACCCTTGAGCAAATGACGGGGGGAGGGATCAGGTTTCACTACCCGATGCATCGGCTTACCACATACCAGGTGGGTGGACCCGTTGAAGCCCTTTGGGAAGCCCGGGACCTTGAAACGCTGAAAAAAGTCATCCGGTATCTTTCCCTTGAAGGCATCCCCTACGGTGTACTGGGCAGGGGGAGTAATCTACTGGTCAAAGACAACGGCATTGATGGCGTCATGATACTTTTAAAGGGATCGCTTGCGGCGATCAAAGAGGGTGCGGAAGAATCCCTGGTGTGGGCGGGCGGCGGCGCCCCCCTCGCTGATTTGATGAACTGGTGCCGGCAGAGGGGCATGTCGGGCCTGGAATTTCTTGCCGGGATACCCGGGACTGTCGGCGGAGCGGTGGCCATGAATGCGGGGGCCTTCGGGCAGGAAGTCAATGAAAGAATCAAGGCCCTTCAATTTGTGTTGCCCGGGGGTACACCGGTTGAAAGGAACCGTTCAGAACTCAAATTTTCATATCGTCGCCTTCACATGGAAGAGGGGCGGCTGGTGACAAATGTCTGTTGCTTCCTGGACAGGGCGACACCGGAAGCGGTGTCTGAGAAAATGAGCGGGTTTCTCAAAACCCGAAAACAGACGCAACCCCTGGAATACCCGAGCGCCGGTTCCGTGTTTAAAAACCCACCCGGCGCCCCGGCTTCAACTCCGGGGGCGGGCAGGCTTATTGAAAAGGCAGGGCTCAAGGGAAAGAAAATCGGTGGTGCCATGGTTTCGGAGAAACATGCCAACTTCATTGTGAACAACGGCGGTGCCACCGCTGCAGATATTCTGATGCTGATGGATCTGGTGCGCTTTGAGGTCAAACGGATGTTGGGCATAGACCTGGAGCCGGAAATACGGGTTTTGGGGAAATAGGCACGAAGGGGTTGGGCACTCGCAAGAGCGGTCAATATGGAAAATCTTAAGATGAGAAAAAGTTTAAAAAAACAACGGGTTCGGGCGAGCAGGCACGGGGACCGGTCCCTACGCCACAACAGGCGGAAATCTTCAAGGATTCCTGTTGGAGACATTATCCGGGATATCGGCTCAGGTGTTCGGAAGGCCCTTGTATTCCTGTCTGTTTTAACTGCGGTCAGCTTGACTTTCGTCATGATCTATAACTACCTGCTCACTTCTCCCTACATGAAACTGGCGCATGTGGAGATCCGGGGGGTTGATAAAGGTCTAAGAAATGAACTGCTTCAAATGTGCGGGCTAACGTCTGAACAAGGATTACTGAATCTCAAACTCGAAGCCTTGAAAAGAAAGATGGAAGATCATCCATGGGTCAGGACGGCCACCGTGGAAAGAAAATTTCCCGACACCTTGATTGTGCAGGTACAAAAAGAGGAGCCGGTGATGTTGGTCTTGTTGGATCAATTTTTTTACATGAACAAACAGGGGCGACTGTTCAAGCCGGTCTCGCGGGACGAGGAAATGGATTTTCCCATTCTCACGGGCCTTTCCAAAACAGATCCCGGCCAAAAAGAAAAACTGGATCAAACGGCCCATGTGTTGACCGTGCTGAAAGCGCAAAAAGACCGTTGGTCCATTCAAAATCTGTCCGAAATACATTTGAGTAAGAATGGTGCTATCTCCTTATATTTTAATCATATTCGGGCCGCAATCCGCATTTCCCGGCATAATCCGGGCCGCAACATGGAGGAACTGAAACAGGTGGCAAAACATTTAAGCGAATCGGGAAAAATCAACTTTGTAACCCAGATTGACCTGAACCATGTGGATGGCGCAATTGTATCTTTTAAAGAGAACCAGGTTTGAACAACTGCGATGAGGTAATTTTCTTATGGGTATGGACATTATTGTAGGCCTGGATATCGGAACCACCAAAATCTGTGCAGTGGTGGGGGAAGTTCGGTCTGACGGTCTGGAAATCATCGGGATGGGAAGTCATCCCTCGGAAGGCCTCAGAAAAGGTGTTGTCATCAACATTGAGAACACCGTTAATTCCATCAAGGCGGCCATAGAAAAGGCGGAAACCATGGCCGGTTGTGAAATCGGTTCAGTATATGCCGGAATCGCGGGCGGGCATATCAAGGGATTCAACACGCCGGGAATCATTGCTCTCAAAGAAAAAGAGGTCACAACAAAAGACATCGATCGTGTCATAGAGGCGGCGAGCGCAGTGGCCATTCCTATGGATCAAGAGGTAATCCACACGCTGGTTCAGGAATTCATTGTAGACGACCAGGACGGTATCATGGATCCCCTGGGCATGTCCGGTGTTCGTTTAGAAGCAAAGGTCCACATTGTTACCGCTGCGGTCACTTCAGCACAGAATATCATCAAATGTGCCAACAGGGCCGGGCTGGACATCTATGACATTGTGCTGGAGTCCCTGGCATCCAGCGAAGCGGTCCTTTCGAAGGAAGAGCGAAATCTGGGTGCGGCCCTAATCGACTTTGGGGGCGGTACCACCGATCTGGCCTTGTTTTCAAGAGGCGCCATCAAGCACACATCGGTGCTGGCCCTGGGCGGGGACAACTTGACCTACGATATCTCCGTAGGTCTTAGAACCCCCAAGCTGGAGGCTGAAAAAATAAAAATCAAGTACGGGTCCGCCTTTTCGTCAATGATTGGCAAGGATGAAACCATTGAAGTCCCCGGGGTGGGCGGCAGAAAACCAAGGACTCTGTCCCGGCAGATTCTGGGAGAGATTCTGGAACCCAGGGTCGAAGAGATATTCACCCTGATTCATCGGGAACTCGTCCAATCGGGATACGAAGATTTGGCCAGTTCTGGCGTGGTCGTGACAGGGGGCTCCGCCGAACTCCCGGGCATCAGCGAAATGGCTGAACAGATATTTAATGCCCCGTCCCGTGTGGGCTATCCGCAGGAAATCAACGGCCTTGTGGATCTGATTAACAAACCCATGTATGCCACAGCCGTAGGCCTCGTCCTGCACGGAGCGAAAACCAATAGGCAGAAAAAGAAGTTCAGAATTCGGGATTCCAGTATCTTTCATATGGTTATTTCCAGGATGAAACGGTGGTTTAATGAGATTGTTTAACCCTAAAAAATGAGGAGGGAGCCATGAAATTTGAATTTGTCGATGAAATGGAAAAGGGGGCGTACCATGCCAGGATTAAGGTCCTGGGCATTGGTGGCGCGGGCGGAAATGCCATCAGCAACATGATCAATTCTGATCTCAGAGGCGTGGAATTTATTGTGGCCAATACGGATTGCCAGGATCTTGAGAGATCATCCTGCACCCGAAAAATTCAGCTGGGACCTGAAATCACCATGGGTCTTGGCGCTGGGGCGGATCCGGAAATCGGCAGAAACGCCGCCGAGGAAAGCCTTCATGAAATCCGGGAATCACTGGATCAATCCGACATGGTTTTTATCACAGCCGGAATGGGCGGCGGAACGGGAACCGGTGCTTCTCCCGTAGCGGCCCGGGAAGGCAAAGCAAACAATGCGCTGACCGTGGCGGTTGTCACCAAACCCTTCAAGTTTGAAGGTGATAAACGGATGAAACAGGCCCTGGAGGGCATTGAACAACTCAAAAAGGAAGTTGACAGCATTATTGTCATCCCCAATGAACGACTCAAAACCATTGGAGACAAAACCACCACTTTCAAAGAACTGATCGCCAAAGCGGATGATGTCCTGCTTCAAGCCGTTAAAGGGATTTCAGATCTGATCATGAGCAGCGGCTTCATCAACCTTGACTTCGCAGATGTCAGGAAGGTGATGTCGAGAAACGGAACAGCCATCATGGGCATGGGCCGGGCATCAGGAGAAACCCGAGCCGTTGATGCCGCACAGGAGGCGATCAACAGCCCGCTTTTGGAGGATATTTCCATTGAAGGTGCGAAAGGCCTTTTGATGAACCTGACCGGCCCTTCTGATATGACCATGGAAGAAGTAGATGAAGCTTCAAGTTATATCAAAGAGGAAGCGAAGGGAGCAGAGGTATTCTGGGGCCTTGTCTATGATGACAACATGGGAGATGAAATTCAGGTTACGGTGGTTGCTACTGGGATAGATAGTTTTGAGGAGGAAAACGCCGTTGGTCGCGTCATTGAGCTGACCAGCGAAATTCAAAACAAATCCATCGAGGAGTATGATAATGTAGTCAATTTGAGGAATGTGACCATTGAAGATATTGAGGAAGAATGGACCGTTAAAAAGGATGGAATAAGCTTGGATATCCCCACATTCCAGAGATGGGAATCAAAAGACGAAAATGATTTTGAAAAAAAAGGGGAGGGGGAAAAAAAGAAAAGCTTTTTTGACAAATTTCGGATTAAGGACGGTCTGGATTATCCCACTTTTCTCAGAGTAAAGGCGGATTAGGCCATCAATATATTTGAGAGAAAGGGTTTAAAAAACTGTGTCTGATGACATCTCAGCCCTTTACCGCGCCATATTGGCAAAAGAAAAGGGTACCATTCGAAAGGACTGGGGAGGAAAACTTTCCGTCGCGCTGGCATTCCCCAACCAATATCGATTGGGCATGTCAAATCTGGGGCTTCAGATTGTCTACCGGCTTCTGAATGAAAGACCGGATGTGGTGGCGGAGCGTTTTTTCCTGCCCGAGGGTCGGGAAATGGCCCTCTACCTTCGTGGTGAAGGGCCCCTTGTTTCTCTGGAATCACAGACGCCGCTCGGAAAGTTTGATTTGCTAGCCTTCTCTATTTCCTTTGAAAATGATTATCTGAATGTTCTTCAAATTTTGAAAATGGGGAAGACGCCACTCCTTTCAGAGGAAAGAGGGGAACGCGACCCTTTTGTCATGGTGGGAGGTGTTGCTTCTTTTCTCAACCCGGAGCCATTGGCGCCCTTTGTGGATTTCTTTCTGTTGGGCGAGGCAGAACAGAACCTGTACCCGTTCGTGGATGCCTTTCTGGAATTTGGAAGTAGAGACAAGGCATGTCTTGCCTCTACACGTGAACGAAAGGACGTGCTCCTTCACCTGGCAAGGAATGTGCCGGGCCTTTATGCACCCTCCCTCTACGATGTGGTATACAAAAAAAACGGAACGCTGAAGCATTTTGTTCCGTCAGAAAAAGGTGTGCCGGAGAAAGTTAAGGTATCCCATTCTCCCGAAGGGGGATTTACGGATACGGGGATGCCGCTTTCGTGCATTACCACTCCGGATACGGAATTCGGCAGTAAGGTCCTGATGGAGGTGGGCAGGGGCTGTGGTCATGCGTGCCGTTTCTGTGCGGCTGGTTACGTTTACCGACCCCCGCGGGTTTACGGGGAATCCAGCCTGAGGGAAGGCGTTCACGCAGCCCTCAAACGGTGTCCCCAGGTAGGACTGGTGAGCCCTGCCGTATCGGACGTGCCGGGAATAGCAGAATTAATGGGCATGATTCACCATAATGGCGGCAGGTTTTCGGTTTCATCCCTGAGGGCCGAAAGTCTGACCCGGGATCTTCTGAAACACCTGAAAGACTCGGGCCAGAAGAGCATCGCCATTGCACCGGAGGCTGGCAGCCAGCGACTTCGAAACCTCATCAACAAGCATTTGACAGAGGAACAGATTCTGGGCTCGGTCCGCATGATCGCCGGTATCAGCAATTTTTCAATCAGGCTTTATTTCCTCATGGGGCTTCCCACTGAAACGCCCCATGATGTGAATGAAATAATCGAACTGGTGAAAAAAATCAAGCACCAGATGGTCAAGGAATCGGCGGCCAGAGGAAAGATCGGTCGCATTAAACTCAGTGTCAATTGTTTTATCCCAAAACCCTCTACCCCGTTTCAGTGGCTTCCCATGGCGGAAGTCGGATCACTAAAAAAAAAGCAGCAGCAGTTGAAAAAAACGCTTGTTAAATCCGGCGGCATTGTGGTCAACTCAGACGTTCCCAAATGGGCCTACATCCAGGCGTTGCTCTCACTTGGGGACAGACGGGTGGGCGCCATATTGAAAAGTGCTCACGAACTGAATGGCAACTGGAAAAAAGCCATGCAGCGTTCTCAAATAAACCCTGATTTTTTCGTGCATCGCTCAAAAGAGCTCGACGAACTTCTTCCGTGGGATTTTATTGATCACGGGATTACGAAGAAGCATCTCAAAATGGAATACCACCTGGCACTTGAGGGCAGGTTGTCGGATATCTGCAGGGTGGGTGAGTGTGTTCGCTGCGGCGTATGCCGGGAAAAAACCTAAACCGAGGCAATCAATAATGCTTAGAAAACTCGTGGTCGGCCCATACCAGTCCAACTGCTACATTCTGGGTTGCGATAAAACCAAAGAGGGCCTGATCATCGATCCGGGAGATGAAGCCGTTCGCATTATAACGGAAATTTCCGGGTTGGGGCTCAAAATTCGTTATATCCTCATCACGCACGGTCATGTGGACCATGTGGGCGCTGCGCGGGAGCTGAAAGAAATCACTAAGGCGCCCGTGTGGATACATCCCCTGGATGCCGGGGGATTGGGTTTTCCCTCTGATGGAGACCTATTTGAAGGCCAGAACATTTCCTGGGGGAAATTCACGCTATCGGTAATCCATACGCCGGGCCATTCCACCGGAGGGGTCTGTTTTCATATGCCGGGAGCCGTGTTCACCGGGGACACCCTGTTTGCCGGTTCCATCGGGCGGACGGACTTTTCCGGTGGCAACCACCCGCAGTTGATCCGGGGGGTCAAAGAAAAGATCTTTCCCCTGGGGGATGAACTGCGCGTTTATCCGGGTCATGGCCCCCACAGCACCATCGGCCAGGAAAGAAAATCCAACCCCTTTTTCAGGTCCTAAATCTGATGCCCTCGTAAAAAGTCACGAATCTATCTACAGATGGCGTTGCAAAAAGTTCCATATACAAGGCGTAGTGGTTTTTCAGGATCGTAGGCATACATGTCGTATGTTGAGATTCTGAAAAATCACTGCAACGCAGTAGATGGGACTTTTTACGACGCCA
>JAFCZI010000413.1 GCA_019314425.1 Deltaproteobacteria bacterium
CTTGATCGTGTCCGCCCCCACGAAGGGGCCATCCTTGAGATCATCTTCATATTCTTCCAGAAAAACGGGCACCTGGGATTTCTTGAGCACCATTTTTACCGGTGCCTTGAATTTTCTGGATTTCCCCGGCGTTTCTAACTGTGCCATGACCCCCATTTCCTTAATGTAGACCAGGGAACCATAGGTGAATTTTTCCAGGGCCTTGTTTTCGAAAAACTTTTCTTCCCCGTTCTCCTGGATCAACTGGATCTGGGGCCTGATTTCCAGGTCCAGTTCCGTATTCCGGGTGACTCTAAAAATGGACTTCAAGGGGATGGGATGGATGGCCAGCGCATGCTGATTGGGCAGGTGTTCCTGGAAAGTTGAAAGCAGATTTCTGACTTTATTTCTGGGGATGAACATTCGAATCAATGGGTTGCCGTCAGGCGCCAGGCAGGAAACGGTAAAAATACCGGTCTTTTCCGAAATGGCCGGCTCGAATGTCCCGCCGTTGTTTTGCGGGTTGCCCTCCCCAAATTCCCGATGGCAGTGATAGGCGCATTTGAACCAGAAACTCGCTTCGAGGACCTGTTTTCGGGTTCTAAACCCTTGAGCGTTCATGTTCTTTTCGTTGTCGGTGCGTGTGATGTCGGAGAGCCGTGAAAGTGCCCAGCCACGGTGGGGTATGACCCCATCGGGAATGTTTGATGCGCAGCGTTCCATAAAACGGATGTGGTCTGTGTCGGCCGAAAAGTAATGCACCAGGGTTTCTTTGTTTGAACCCCTGGCCTTGATGATGTGCTGATCTCCGTTTGTCTGGGTTTGAAAGTTCACTACCTGCGGATCTTCGACGGATGCTTCCCCTAAAATGACCGCCAGGCGATACCAGATGCTGGCACGAAAACGATCTTCATAAAGGGTCTGGTCGGATTTTTGGTGCATGGCCTTGAAGGCCTTTGAGAGTTGTTTTACGTGCGGACAGGTTCTGCTTTCAGACAAGGTGCAGGTGCAGAAACGCTGGGTAAGTTGCTCTTTTTGTTTTTGATTACACTGGCCACGGGCGTCTCCCGGAAGGAAAAAGGCAACCCCCGGTCGTTTGTCGAAAGGGTCCGGCAGTAGGGCCATCCCTTGACGAAAAAATTCGATCTGATGAATGTCGGGAGCGGTCGGTTTTTGAGGGGCGTTATGCGTCATGGAAGCGTCTCTATGATTGAAATGATCTTTTTTCAGTGGTTGACTGTGATCCTGCATTTGGTTTTCGGTACCAGGGCCTTTGCTGAGGTTGCAAAGGAATATCGTCAATGCTATGGTACCCCATTATCTGGTTTTCTGTCACAAAAAACAAGAAGTTCATTGACTGAAAAACCTAAGAGCCAATTTCAAAATGTTCAATTTTGTTCGAGGTCAAGGAAAGCGAAAATTTTAACCGCAGGAATATGTTGGATATTTCGAGGATTAAAATTTTAGCTTGACGCAGAGATCGGGCAAAAGGGGGCGTTTTGAAACTGGCTCCTAAAGCTTAAAACTGCGGCTTCGCCGCTTTGGCTTTTTTACGGCGCCATCAACTGTTGAGACACCTTTGGCTGAAGAGAGATGGCGCATGATCCAAAGGAGAAATGTGGTATGGCGCGCATTTTGACGATTTGTTCCCTTGGGCTTGTGATGGCGGCATTCCTTTTTGTGGCGCCATCCTGCAAACAGGCCAGGCGCTATGAGTATCAACATATCAAGCAAACCTATGAAAAACCCAAAAAACCAGCGACCGTGATGACGTCACCGGCGCCAGACCATCCGGTTGAAACCCCCGAAATGGTAGTGGCGGCTGCGGGTTCTCTGACGCTCAAAAAAGTAATCCGAATCGCCCTGCAAAACAATCCTGGACTAGACATGGCGATGGCGCGGATACAACAGTCAGAGGCCATGCTGGATGAGGCCATGAGCGCATTCTGGCCGGTGATCAGTGTTTACGGAGAATACCTTCAGGGAAACGCCCCGTCCGCCTACCTGTTTAAAACCATTGATCAGCGTAAATTGCCCCCGGGCACCGACTTCAACAATCCGGGGTGGTTTAAAAACTACGAGGTGGGAATCCAGGGACGACTGAATCTTTTTAACGGGGGGCGGGATTATCTGAAAAAACGCATGGCGGAAACGGGTTTGGCCATCAGCCACCTGGATCGGAAAACCGTTCAAAACGGCTTGGTGACTTCGGTGATACATGCCTATTACAGTGTTTTGGCCGCCGAAAAGTACGTAAACATCAGCGGTGATTCC
>JAFCZI010000414.1 GCA_019314425.1 Deltaproteobacteria bacterium
AGACTTCTATTCCCACAGGTGTGAAAGACGGAGGCTCGTCGAATCTCTCTCACTGGCCGGTTCAGATTCATCTGATCCAGCCCCATGCCCCTTTTTTGAAAGGCGCGGATCTGCTGGTTGCGGCGGATTGCACGGCGGTTGCTTACGCCAATTTACACCGGGATTATCTCAAGGGAAAGGTGGTTATGATGGGATGCCCGAAATTTGATAACGGAGAAGCCTATATTCAAAAGTTCACGGATATTTTCAAAACAGCGGAAATCAAAAGCATTACAGCTTTGATTATGGAAGTGCCCTGCTGTTCCGGACTGCCCGTGATGATTGAACGGGCCATGGGAGCTGCAAAAAAAGAGATCCCAATGAAAATCCAGATGATCAGTACCCGAGGAGAGGTGTTGAAAAGGGCTTAGAACACGTTGACTTGTTGATGGGGTGAATAAAAAAAGAGCGCGGGTTCCTCAAAAGAACCCGCGCTCTTTGTTTGGGGATATGTTATCCCTTGATGATTTTGGGAAGCATCATGTTCATCCACATAACCCCTGTTGGCGCAATATACGGGCCTGGACTGGTCATGATACTGTTGGGCCAGGTTCGATCTTGTCAACGACGGACCCCAGGGGGTGACCGGCATCCTTTTCCTTACTTCCTCCGATATAGCCCGTTACCTGTTCGCTTTTCGAATGCCCAATTGATCTAGGGCGATGATCCACTTGCAGATATTGCTGGAGCCTTCCACCATTTGATAGGTGGGGGCATCCCGATAATAACGCGCCACCGGGTATTCCGTTGAGTAGCCGTAGGCACCGAGAAGTTTCATGGCCACCTGGCTTGCCTTGACGGCAATTTCTCCGGCCAGATATTTGGCCTGAGCCACTTCAAAGGTGTTCCCCAGGTTGCCCTGGTCCTTCTGCCAGGCTGCTTTGTAAACGATGAGCCGGGCCGCTTCAATCTCTGCGGTAATTTGTCCAATCATATCCTGGTTCATCTGGAACTGACCGATGGGTTTTCCGAACTGCTCTCTTTCCTGACAATAGGCGGTGGCCGCATCCAGACAGGCCTGGGCTAAACCGATGCCGCCGGCAGCGGCGGAAAGACGGGTCTGGTTCAGTGAGCCAAAGACGATTTTGGCGCCGTCACCCGGTTTTCCCAAAATATTTTCTTTGGGAACTTTGGTGTCTTCGAGATAGATTTCACCGGTTGGCGATGATCTGGATCCCATTTTGTCCAGATCCGTGGTGGAAATGCCGTTGAAGCTTTTGGGTTCAATCACGAATGCGGATAGGCCTCCGCCTCTGGCGTCTTTGTCCGTATAGGCGTAGAATATGAGGGCGTCGGCCACGCTGGTATTGGATATCCAGGTTTTTGAACCGTTCAACAGCCAGTGGTCCCCTTTGTCCTGTGCCGTGGATTTTATGGCCATCACATCGGAACCGGCGTTGGGTTCGGTAATGCCGAAGCCACCTACATATTCGGCACTGACCAGCTTGGGGATGTACTTTTTCTTGACTTCGTCACTGGTGCTGTAACGGTAGATGGTAAAGGCGCAGCCGAGGGTTAGCATGTTGATTTGAACCCGAAGAGAACTGGATGCCCGGGCAATTTCCTCCGTCAGGATGATGGCTGCCAGCCAGCCCATTTCGTTTCCGCCGTATTCCTCGGGGATGACGGTGCCGAAAAACCCCAACTCTCCCATGGGCTTGACCACTTCCTCATAGGGGAAGTAGTGTTTTTCATCCCATTCGTCCGCGTAGGGAGCGATTTTTTCAGCGGCAAAATCACGAGCCATATCGCGGAGCATTTTCAGCTCTTCGCTTAATTCAAAATTCATAAGTGAACCTCCTTACTTCAAAAAATATGGTGTTTAAATTTAAATCGATCGCAGAAAGCGTCAGTCTATCCCTATGTAGCATGTCAATAAAACATTAAGGTTTCCCACCAGTCCACCACCTTATAAAGTGTATACCTAATTACAGCATGAATAGAAAATTGGCAACAGATTAATTTACATTGTAGCTGCATTTTGGCGTATGTCCGTCCACAAATGGCCAATTTCCCCGATTTTGGTGTCAGTTTCAAAAAAGGTAATCCTCAAAATACCAAAATGTATTCCTCCGGTTACAATTTTTGCCTTCCTTGAACTCGAACTGAGTTTCTCCGTCGTGGACGGACGCTAACTCGGATGGTGTCGTAAAAAAACCCCCGATATTACGTTGCAGTGATTTTTTAGAATCTCAACACACTATATGTATG
>JAFCZI010000415.1 GCA_019314425.1 Deltaproteobacteria bacterium
GTATACGCTGCAATACAAGACCGATGGTGGCTTTTTAAAAATTTAGGTTTAACTAAAAATCCTGGTTCTACATAATTCGGAAACCTATGCTCTAATCGTGCGAAATGTAAGTTATAATGAGGAAATCGGGGGACAGCATATCAATTATCACTCTTTTTTTGTTTTTTCCCAGGTTTTCGGGGCCTCAATTTCCTACAAAGGGAGTGTTCCAAGCGTGCCACAGAAGTCGCGTCGCCCAACGGGCGACCTGTGCATAAAGGGGTCTTTGCTTGAGTCTTTTTGAAACCCTATAATTTCCGATCCAGTGTCCGGTACTGAATGGCTTCCCCCACATGGGCCGCCCGTACGTCCGGACTCCCGTCCAGGTCCGCAATGGTGCGGGCAATTTTTAATATGCGGGCGTGGGCCCTTGCGCTCAGGCCGAACCGGTCCATGGCCCGTTCCAGTAAGACGCTGGATTCAGCATCAACAGGGCAGTATTTCTTGAGATGACGGCTGTTCATGCCCGCGTTATTAAAGACCTTGGCTCGGGAAAACCGCTCCTCCTGAATTTCCCTGGCCCGCACCACCCTTTCCAGAATAAAATGGGAAGAATCCCCTTCTGAAACCCCCGAAAGCTCCCGGTAGGACACAGCTGGCACCTCAAGATGGATATCGATCCGGTCCAGTAAAGGCCCGGATACCTTGGCGCGATAACGCTGAATCTGAATCGGCGAGCAGGTGCATTCTCTTTTGGCATCGCCCAAAAAACCGCACGGGCAAGGATTCATGGCGGCCACCAGCATGAAATCCGCAGGGTAACTCACGGTGGACGCGGCTCTGGAAATAGTCACCCGCCCCTCTTCGATGGGTTGACGCAGGACCTCCAGAACATGCCTTTTGAACTCCGGCAACTCGTCCAGAAAAAGGACACCGTGATGTGCCAAACTGACCTGTCCCGGTTTGGGGTGCTGGCCACCACCGATGAGCCCGGCATCGCTGATGGTATGATGGGGCGATTGAAAGGGCCGGACGGTAATCAATCCCACACCTTTGGGCATCAGGCCCATCACACTGTAAATTTTTGACGTTTCAAGCGATTCCTCAAACCGCAGGGGCGGCAAAATGGTGGGGATGCGCTTGGCCAACATGGTCTTACCGGAGCCCGGGGGGCCGATCATTATGACATTGTGGCTTCCTGCAGCCGCAATTTCCAGCGCCCGTTTGGCGTGTTCCTGCCCCCGCACATCCGAAAAATCCACCTGAAAAGCAGTCGGTTCAAAGAAAGAGTTGATTTCAGCCCGGAGCGGACTTACTTTAGCGATGCCTTTTAAGGCACTGATAACCTGGGATAGGGTTTTTACAGGGAAAATGGGAATGCCGTCCACAACCGCTGCCTCGGTCGCGTTTTCCGCCGGAAGGAAAATACCCTTCAGGCCCAACTCCCTGGCGGCAACAGCCATGGACAGGGCGCCCCGGACCGGTCGGATCATACCGTCAAGGGCCAGTTCACCCAGGAAAATGTGGTCCGCATAATCGGCATTTTGGATTAAACCCGTTGCAGCGAGAATCCCCAGGGCCATGGGGAGATCAAAGGCGGAACCCTCTTTCTTGATGTCTGCCGGGGCCAGATTGACTGTAATCCGATCAGATGGGAAATGGTAACCTGAATTTTTTACCGCAGCCTTAACCCGCTCTTTACTTTCCCTGACGGCCCCTTCCGGCAAACCCACGGTGGAAAAAGAGGGAAGCCCACCTCAACCTCCACCACATAGGCATCAATGCCGATAACGGCACTACTGAGGACTTTGGCCAGCATATATAAGCAGTCTCCTTATCAATCGGGACAGTGGCAGCGGGATATTAAACAGCCCTGTAAAAGCGCATAACGGTTTGGCCTGAAAATTTTTAAACGATAGGAAAATAGCGGTTATCACCTGGAATCTTACGGCTCCAGACTTAAAGACTAACTTTTATGCTTTACATTTAACACAATAGGTTATATTTTGCAAAGTTTATTTTTATATGGATATTTTGTCCTGCCCCACAGGACGATCTTTGATCAATCAAATTCAGGAGAATAGAATGGCACGAATCACAGTGGAAGACTGTCTGGAGCGGGTGGATAATCGCTTCGGGTTGATCCATCTTGCAGCCAATCGCGTGCGTCAACTGAGAAAAGGTGCCAAACCATTGGTTGTCTGCAAAAACAGAGATACCGTTGTTGCCCTCAGGGAAATCGCTGCGGGGAAGGTCTTTCAGCAGGACCCGGTCGCGAAAAAAGCCCTGGCGGAGGATACGACGGATCTCCTGCTTGAAACCCTGTCGGAAAAACCCAAACCTGAAGATTTAAAAACGGAAGTAGACGGCGCCGAAGCCGCACCCGTTGAAAGCGAATCATGAACAAACGCGATTACTATGAAGTCCTGGGAGTCTCCAGAGAATCCGGGGAAGTGGAATTCAAGGCGGCCTATCGTAAAATGGCCCTCAAGTATCATCCGGACCGAAATGCCGGAGACAAAGAAGCCGAAGAAAAGTTCAAGGAAGCCGCTGAAGCTTATGACGTATTGACGGATGCTGAAAAAAAGCAGCTCTACGACAGATTCGGGCATGAAGGTCTGGCCGGTTCAGGCTTTCGCGGATTCAACGGTTTCGAGGACATCTTTTCAAACTTCGGGGATGTATTTGAAGGCATCTTCGGTTTTGGCGGAGGCGGCGGTCGAACCCGTGCCAGACAAGGAAAAAGTCTCCGATATGATTTGGAATTATCCCTGGAAGATGCGTTTCATGGAAAAGAGGCGGAGATCTCTTTTCACCGGCTGGAGGGATGTCCCACATGCCAGGGTTCGGGGGCAAAACCAGGAACCCAGCCCAAAACCTGCGGCACTTGTCAAGGGAGGGGTCAGGTCATACGATCCCAAGGCTTTTTCCAGGTCAGCAGTACCTGTCCGGCCTGCCATGGTCAAGGCGAAATCATTTCCCAGCCGTGTCCGGAGTGCGGGGGCGGCGGCAAAATCAGGGCCGAAAAAGACCTTCAGGTCAAAATTCCTGCCGGTGTGGACACGGGGTCTCAACTCAGATTGCGGGGAGAGGGTGAGTCCGGAGAAAACGGCGGTCCCCCGGGGGATCTTTTCGTGGTCATCCACGTAAAAGAGCACAACTTTTTTGCCCGTGAAGATGACAACTTGATTTGCCGGATCCCCATATCATTTGTTCAGGCAACTTTGGGAGACACCCTGGCCATTCCCCTTCTGGGGGAGGAGGACACGCATGAATTCACCATTCCCAAAGGCACGCAGCCCGGTGAAATCATAAAAGTATCCGGCAAAGGCATGACCAGCCTGCGGGGATTCCGGAAAAGAGGTGATCTTTACATTAAGATTGAGGTGAAAATCCCCGAAAAGCTGAATCAACGACAAACGGAGTTGCTTCAGGAATTCGCTCAGACAGAAGGCCTGACATTGTCCAAGAAAAAGGGCAAAGGCAAGGGCTTCTGGAAAAAGAAAGAGCACTGAGTACGGTCTATATTTACAACTCGACGCCATCGCCATAATGGCTATTAGTGCCCGTTCACAAATGCGGCAGACGATGATTGTAACCGAAGGAACATATTGAATATTTCGAGGATTACAATCTGAGTCTGACGCCGAAATCGGGCAAATTAGCCATTTGTGGATGGGCACTACCTAAAAAATCGGAGTTTACATTACTACGAAATGGTGATAGGGAAAGATCTTTAGTTTCTTGTCTTTTGGATGGAGAGGATCATGCTGAGAAAAAAAGATCTGGAGTATTACAAAGATTTTCTTGAAAAAAGAGTAGGTGGCCTCCTTGAAAAAAAAAAAAAAACCGTCAGCGGTATGACAGAC
>JAFCZI010000416.1 GCA_019314425.1 Deltaproteobacteria bacterium
GCATCAAATCCTTCATAGATAACGCGTGTTTTTTCGTTCGGGATATCAAGAAATTTGTTCATCTCGTCTCTGCTGAAGTTAGAAACCGTTAAAAATTGCGACACATTTTCACACCTTCTGGAAAGAAAGACCCGGCAATAAAGCACTCGCTCACGGGGATGATATTGGGGAAAGCGAAAAACCGAAAGGTCATGAAGCGTAAATACAGTCCTTACATGGGATGGGGTCAATAAAGGGAAAAAACCGGCCTCATGGTAAATGTCATAATCCTTAACATATCTCCTAAAATTTCGCTCTTGGTTAAAATGGAAACAGAGCCTAAGAAAAAATGCTGGATAGGCCGGAAGTCGCCAGAAAAGGGAAACCAGTCTGGACCATCGGGTGAGGTTCCCGGGGCCCGAAGGCATGGTCGCTGAAACCCTTTTCCCATCAAAATATCCGATTTCCAGCCTGTCGCCATAATGTTCTTCTAACGCCTGGTATAAACAACGCAGATAACGCCCAATGCCGGTGTTGACATTGACCATGGGAAAGGCGTTAACGATGATTTTCATTCTTGTGGGCATAGAAAAGCGGTTACCGATTTTTAATTTTCTTAGAGGAACCACCCATGAAAAAGTGAAGCACCGCCGCCTGTCTGGACGGGGGAAGCATGGCATTCAGGTGCCTTTTCAGGGATGGAAAGCGCTCAGCCATGTCACGACACAAAAAAAACATTTGCCCCCATAAAGACATTTGCCCCGCTTCAAAGCCATTTTGAAGTGCCGTTCTTAGCCTTATTTTCTCGTTTGCAATTTCAGCATAAGACGTTCCATCAAACTGGGTGGAAAAATCAGAAAATATCAAGCTGTTTTCGTAGAGCATGGGATAATAATTCTCAAAACAGAATTCATCCGGCCGCACGTCATAATCCCAGTCACTGGGAAACAGCGGCCAGCAAAGGGTCTTAAAGGGCTCAGGCGAATGGAACCGCTCGGGGTATACGCTTTGCCCATAATTGAAATAAGCACTCCACTCATCCAGCGGCACTCCCCGATCCAGACTGCCCTGAAACGCTCCGGCTGCTTCGGCAAGCAAGTTTTTATTGATTATCTGGGGCATGTGCGACGAGTAGGAAAGGGCATCGTGCCCTTTACCCTCAAGTATCCGACATGTTTCATGCTGCCCCCTGTCATAGTCCGTCTCGCGGGCAGACCATTTTTTCAGATCGTAATAATAGTAGCTAAAGTATCGGTTAGCCGATTTGTAAAAAGACAGGGGAATCTCTACCAGCGGCCGGTTGTCATCGTCGCTCATGATAAACTCTTCATCAATGTCCACCATACGCGCCAGGGAAAATCGAAGCAGACAATTCTTGAACTGATGATCCCCTGCCGCCTGAAAACGGGTCAAATCCTTTCCCAGGACACTCGCTTCATCAATAACCCTCACGGGCAAAACACTCCTGAAGTGAAAGTCCCTTACCTGACTGCCGGGACACACAAACACCGCCTCCGTAATAAACGGCATGAGGTTTTCCACATGGACAAGGGTTTCCTGCGCAATATCCCTTCGGTTGCTGATATAGACAATTTGCATTTTAAATTCGGTTTATGGTTTCCGGTTCACGGTCTTTTTCAACCGGTAATCGGCAACTTTAAAGCCCCATTTCCCCCGAAAGCAGTATCTCCGCAATCCGATCCCCAGCCCTGCCATCCCAAAGGGGAATGTCCTTCCCTTGGGGCCACTGGCCCCGCATAACATCTTCCAACCCCAAGCGAACTTTTTCCGGATCATTTCCCACCAGGCGGCTGGTTCCCATTTCCACCGTAATCGGTCGCTCCGTATTGTTCCGCAAAGTAAGACAGGGGACTTTTAAAAACGTTGTTTCTTCCTGCATGCCGCCTGAATCGGTCAACACCACTTTTGCCCCGCTCATGAGGCAAAGATTTTCCCGGTAGGGCAAAGGAGAGACGCACTTAAATGCAGGGTGGGCCTCAAACAGGCTTTGAAACCCACACTTATCCATGGCTTTCTGCGTCCGCGGGTGCACCGGAAAAACCATAGGCAATCTTTTGGAAAAACCCGCCAGGCATTCCAAAAGCGGCTTGAGAACAGCTGGATCGTCCACATTGGCTGGCCGGTGCAAGGTGACCAGAGCATACGCTTCACCCGGCTTAAGATCAAGGCGGTCTCGAATATGGCTCTCCTTTGCCTTCGGCAGTTCATGGGCCAAAGTATCCATCATGACATTACCCACCAGG
>JAFCZI010000417.1 GCA_019314425.1 Deltaproteobacteria bacterium
AATTGACATCGTGGGCCTCGAAAAAGCAGAGGTAAACAGTGATCATATTTATTTGGGGCAGATTGTCAAAATCAAAGGTGATGATCAAGCCCTGGTTCAAAGGTTGAAGAAAATTGTCATTGCAAGGGCGCCACTGCCGGGAAAGAGCCGTCGCGTAAGGGCCAATTACATTCAACTCCGCTTGAAACAGGCGAAAATCGATCTGTCGCAAATCAGGTTGGATGTCCCCGGTCGGATTGAGATCACCCGGGGGTTTGTTGAGGTTACCAAAGAGGATATAAAAAGAGCGGTTTCTGCGTTCATATATGCCAATATTTCCGGGGACAGGGGAAACGTCAAGATCAGGGACATTCGGGTGACTGGTACCGTTATCCTCCCCAAAGGAAAGATCACGTATAGTGTCGAACCGCTCAAGAATACCGCCCTCAAGGGGAGCGTACCCCTGCCTCTCCATTTCAAGGTGAATGGCAATTTTCAAAAGAGAATTTTAGTAACCGCCGATATAGAGGTGTTAGCGGAAGTGGTTGTTGCCAAAAGGCCCTTGAGAAGGCACCGAAGGATTACCGAGGATGATATCGAGATAAGGGAAAGAAATTTGGCGGATCTCCCCTCCAATGTTATTCTTGATTATGAAGAGGTCCTGGGTAAAAGGGCCAAACGGAATGTCAGTGCCAACACGGTGTTGCGACCTGATCTCATTGAATTTCCGCCCTTGGTCAAGCGGGGTGATGTGGTCGTGATAATTGCAGAATCGAGTGGCCTGAGGATTACGGCCCTCGGTGTGGTAAAGCAACGAGAGGGCCGTCGGGGTGAGAGGATCAGGATCGAAAATATCGACTCAAAGAAGAGCCTGTATGGCCGTGTCTTGGATGCCAAGACAGTGAAGGTTGATTTTTAGGGCTTTATGAGGAGGTTCGGGAAAATGTTCGGCAAGCGCGGTTGGTTGATAAGATTGATGACATTTGGGGCAACTTTCTCTTGGCTCGCCATGACTCTTTTGGGTTGTGCCACGGGGAAAAGTGAAACATTAAGGGATAGCAACCGGAATCGAGCCATGACCCTGGGGGTTGACTACGATCACAGGTTAAAACCGAGAAAGTATGAGGGGTCTCTATGGCAGAGCAAGGGGGCGCTCAGTTCTCTGTTCCAGGACTATAAGGCGAGCCGGGTGGGAGACGTCGTGACGGTCATTTTAGATCAGAAGCTTACGGGATCTACCGGTGCCAATACGAATACCAGTAGAGACAGCTCATTTAAGGCTGGGCTGGATGCTTCTTTTACCGGTTTTGGGAAAAAGACCAGCGCCTATAAGGCCGGTGTCGATACCAGTCTCGGAACGACACATAAAGGAAAAGGGAGTACTGACAGGTCGGGAGCGCTGTCAGGCACAATAACTTCCAGGGTTGTCAAAGTGCTTCCCGACGGGAACCTGGTGGTCGCGGGGTCTCGGGAAATAATGGTGAACGACGAGACGAATTTTCTGAGCCTGTCGGGAATTATCCAGCCCAGGGATATTCGTTACAAAAAAGATAAAAACGGTATATGGGGCTATGAAATCGAATCGTCCCGGATCTCTGATGCCAAATTCGTTTACAGCGGCAGGGGTGTGGTGGCTCAGCGTCAACGTCCGGGCTGGCTTTCCAGCTTCGTTAATGTGATCTGGCCGTTTTAAATTTCGGATTGTGGACACTCACTAAAAGCGCAAGTTTTAATGTATTGGGGTGAGAATAATAGATGATGCGATATCCAATATCCAGTGCCCCAGCTTGGCAGTGCTGGGGGGAGGGAAAAGATGAAAAACACCTTTTTATTTTTTGACGCCAGGAAAATATTTGCGAAAATGAGCCTGATAGTTATGGTGCTATTCGTGTTGAGCAGTTATGCCCATGCCACGCGCATTAAGGATCTGACCAACATCAAGGGCGTGCGTGAAAACCAGTTGGTCGGATATGGTCTGGTTGTGGGGTTGAATGGGACAGGGGATGGGAAGAATTCAAAATTCACATTTCAGTCTCTGGCGAGTATGCTGGAGCGGATGGGTGTTACCGTCAATGCAAAGGATATCGAAAAAGCTGAAAACGTGGCGGCCGTAATGGTCACCGCCGACCTGCCGCCCTTTGCCAAGGTGGGTTCCAGGATTGATGTTACGGTCAGCTCAATAGGTGATGCGGAGAGCCTTACGGCAGGGACCCTGCTGATTTCTCCTCTCAAGGGTGCGGACGGCATGGTTTATGCCGTTGCTC
>JAFCZI010000119.1 GCA_019314425.1 Deltaproteobacteria bacterium
GTCAGAGGTACGGCTTGATGCTGAATTCATGCGTTGTGTGGATGAAGCTGTTACCAGAATAAAAAGAGGTCCTAAAATGTTTCCGTTTGCACTGGGAAAAACGAGAAAGGCTGTGGTGAAAAGATTTCCCTACACAGTTTATTATGAGATCGGTGAGAGAGAAACCGTAATATTGGCGGTATTTCATGCCAAACGCAACCCGGAACATTGGCAAAAAAGAGACAACGGATAAGAATAGATTGTGTGAGCGCAACGAACCACGATCTTAGGGCCTGGCAAAAAATAACTTGTCATTTTCGCATCCCATCTTCAGGCCATCTTCATCCGATACTCAATCCCAAAGTCCTCGAAATAGCTCACTCTCAACCATTTACGGTGAAATAGGGTAGCATCAAGAAGTGATGCTTCCAATATAGGCAGAGGCCATGCAAGTACTTGAGACCCTTAAGCTAACGGCCAATAGCTAAAAGCTTATTGCAGTTTTTAGGTAGTATGTTGAGATTCTGAAAAGTCACTGCAACGCAGTAGATGGGACTTTTTACGACGCCATCAAGTTTGGGGTACGGTAGACAATGCAGTTAGGAAAACGAGAAAAACTTTTTGTTCAAACTGCCGGTCTTGCGGTGGCGGTCTTCTGTCTTCTTCAATTCGGGGTCTTCCCCGTGTTGGCGGATCGTAAACACCTGCAAAAGAGCATCGTTACAAAGGAGAAGGGCCTGGCAGAAATGGTTCGGCTGTCTCAGGAATATGCGGTCCTCAAAGGGCGATCCCATACTGCGGAAGATGTCATCCGGAGAAGACCGCCCGGATTTACCCTTTTCTCATTCCTTGAAAAAGCCGCAGGCAAAGCCGGGGTCAAACGCCATATCAAATACATGAAGCCCTCTTCAGCAAAGGGTGAAGGCGGGTGGAAAGAAATAATGGTGGAAATGAAGCTGGACAAGATTTCCCTTAAACGACTCATGGATTATCTGATTCTGATCGAGTTATCAAAAAAAGCCATTCAAATCAGGCGATGCGCCGTAACGGATAACAAAGGACAAAAAGGCACGCTGGATGTGGTCCTCCAAGCGGTCACTTTTGAGGCCCCATGAAAACAGGGTTAAAATACGTTGGCTACACGTTTTACGTCATTCTGGTGGCGGGGGTACTCCTTTATGTCCGCTTCCCATCAGAGACATTTCAATCGTATCTGGTGCAAGAGGCCGGCCGGATGAACCCACCGGTTATTTTTTCCACTCGATCTCTTGACCCGTCTTTTCCACCCGGATTGCGGCTGCAGGCACCCGTCTTTTCCCTGAAGGAACGCCCGGGAACCGCTTTTTTTGAGGCACAAGACCTGTCTGTCGGTCCCGGAATCGGATCACTTATACTGGGAAACACCACCTGGTTTTTTGATGCCCGTGCCTATGGCGGGTTCATTAACGGCCATATTCAGCCCGGGGAGGACGGTGAAATAGATGGCTTTTCCTTGTCCCTTGAGAAAGTGCGCATCCATGAATACGCGTTTCTGCCCCATTTCGGGATCGGTGATTTGGGGGGAACCCTCAATGGAACCATTCATTACAAGGGTTCGCCGGATCGTATCGCAATGGGGAATGGGACCGGGGATATTCATATTTCAGAAGGACGGATAAACCTGTTAAACCCCTTTCTGGGCCTTGAAACGATCCCTTTTGGAAAATTGAACGTCCGCTTCACCCTTAAGAAGGGGACGGTTCACCTGACATCGGTATCCTTTGACGGAAAAGGGCTTCAGGGATCGATTTCCGGAACAATCCGTTTGAACCGGATCATGGACCGCAGCCAGCTTAATTTAAGGGGAACCATTGAACCTATTGAGGTTTTTCTCGATACCCTGAAAGGGGGACCGGCCCTGTTGGGCCTTTTTCGAGGGGGCCATAACGGCCTGAGGCGGTCCTTTGTGATCCAAGGCACCTTCAGATCGCCGAAATTCAGGTTTATTTAAAACCTTTTTTATACGGGCGAATGATGATTTGCCCCTACGTGGCATTATGACCCGATTTTCCGAAATCCTGTTCAACCTCATTGCTCTGTTCATCGTCGTCTATGTGGGTGTGGATATTTTCTACCGGATTATGGATGCGCAACTGTTGACCGTAAAGTCCCCGGAAACAGCGGCGGGGACCTTTTCCACCCGAACACAGGAAAAGCAGCCGCCTCCCGTCCATTATGATAAAATTGCCCAGCGGGGTCTGTTGGGCGGACCCGCCGCAGGCCGGGAAGAAAAACCGGAAGAAATGGGCGCGGAACAGATTGCAGCGTTGAAACCCACGAGCCTGAACATCGTTTTGCTGGGGACGGTCTCCGGTCCCCAACGGGTTGCCTTTGCCGTCATGGAGGAAAAAGGTAAAAGGAAGCAGGGCCTCTACCAGACCGGAGACATGGTTCAGGGGGCCTTGATCAAAAAAGTCCTGAGGGGAAAGGTCATTATCGAAGTTAAGGGAAAGGATGAAATCCTTGAAATGGAACAGGCCAAAGCCGGAAAACGAGGGGGGGCCGGCACCGGGCGTCGGAATGATGGATACACCATTACGGTGGCCCACGATGACCTTCAAAAATCCCTTGGCAATATCAATTCACTACTGACCCAGGTCCGCATCCGACCCCTCATCAAGAACGGCAAACCGGACGGATTGGTTCTTTCCCACGTCAAACCGGGATCCATATTTTCGAAACTGGGCCTCAAGAACGGCGACGTGGTCAAAAAAATTGACGATAAATTGATCAAAAGTCCAGACGACGCGTTTGCCTTCTACAACCGGCTCAAGTCCGGCGCCGAGCTTTCGCTGGAAATCAAGCGTGGCAATAAAACGAAAACCCTCAATTACCGATTTGAATAGACCATGTACAAGACCTTTTTCGGATTCAAAGAACATCCCTTCAACCTGACCCCTGATCCCCGGTATCTCTACCTGAGCCGCTATCACCGTGAGGCCCTGGATCACCTGCTTTACGGCATTAACCAGCGGAAAGGGTTTATTGCCATCACCGGCGGGGTAGGAACCGGAAAAACCACCTTGTGCCGCACCCTGCTGGACCACCTGGATGATACCACAAAAAGCGCGCTCATCTTCAGCTCTTTTGTCTCCGACATGGAGATTTTGAAATCCATTGCCCACGAGTTCGGTGTCACCCTTCCCGAGGAAACGGATAGCAAAAACGCCCTGCTCGATGCCATCAACCATTTTCTGTTGGGTGTTTTCAGGGAAGGGGGCAATGCGCTCCTGCTGATTGATGAAGCTCAGAATCTTTCGCGGACAGTCCTTGAGCAGATTCGAATGTTATCCAACCTGGAAACGGAAAAGGACAAACTGATCCAGATTGTGCTGGTGGGTCAATCGGAGTTAAAAGAGGTTCTCTCGACCCATTCACTCAGGCAGCTGGACGATCGCATCACCGTGCGGTATCATTTGAAGCCCCTGGATCAAAAAGATGTTCAGCGATATGTGGAACATCGCCTGGTGGTGGCGGGGGGGCAGGGGGATGTAAACTTCTCTGATGGGGCCTTCAAGCGGATCTACAGCTACTCCGGGGGGAATCCAAGGCGGATCAATGCCGTTTGCGACCGGGCGCTTCTTCTGGCCTACACCGCTGAAAAACGGACCGTTTCGGGAAAAATGACGGCCAGGGCGATCCTGGACCTTCGCGGCGGCATTGACGCGAATGGGGGCCGCCCCCCCGGTTCCGGACAAGGCCCATGGTGGAAATGGGTCCTACCGGCGGTTCTTTTTTTCATGATCGCCGCCGGCGTGGGGGTATGGGCTTTCAGAGACCATATCCTCCGGTTCGGCTCAGATGTGGGGGCAGAGAAACGTCCCATTGAATCCGTTGCTCAGAAACCGGCCCTCTTTCTGACGAATAAGCAAAGTATTGCCGGGCTGTTCGATCTGACGGAGGGGTCAATATCCCCTGAAGATGATCACGGCGGCATTCAGATGAGCCTGGTGTCACTGCCGCTGCCCGTCGAGTATTACACCCTGTTGAAAATGCCTTTCCGGATCAACACACTGGACGGTATGCGCCATGGACCGGCGGATTATCTTCTGATCCATCACGTAACACCCGAAGGCGCCGTCGCGCTGGATGCGGACGGCAACAAACGAAACCTCACACGGGATTTCATCCTGGAACACTGGGGCGGTCAAGTCAGTTGGGTATACCCAACCATCGACAATCGCTTTTTTTTAAACCAGGGGATGCGATCGCCGGCGGTTCTAGCCCTTCAGGAAATTTTGCGGGATTTGGGATACCTGGTAACCCCGAACGGTTTTTTTGACCCGCTGACCTATGAAGAAGTGAAAAAATTTCAGGAGGAATTTGGCCTCAAGGCGGACGGGGTGGTGGGTTCCCGGACCCTGGCCCTCCTGTATCAGATGGCGGACAAACAGCATGAGCTACATCCATGAAGCATTGAAAAAAGCCCAGATTGAACGGGATCTGGGAAAAGGACCCTACCGTGGCATACCGGCGCCCGAGCGGAAAAAGTCCTTTTTCACTGTCAAAAAGGCTTTTTTTCTGACGGCTTCCCTGTTGATGGTTTTGCTTGCTTTTGCGGGCTATTCATGGTGGAATCGCCCTTTTCTGCTTGAATCGATTGAGGACGGAGGACGGGGGGTGGAGACCGGAGGACGGAGACCGGAGGATGGAGGCCGGAGGATGGAGACCGGAGGACGGAGGACGGAAGACGGAGGGTGGAAGGCGGAGAAAAGCAGGGGAAATATCACCGAAAGCTATCAAAAAGCACGGGCGTTTCATCGGGAAGGCCGTCTGCCCGATGCCGGGGCGTGGTATGAAAAGGTCATTGCCATGGACCCGGGTCACGTTGAGGCACTCAATAATCGGGGTGTGCTGCATCTCCACAAAAAGAACTATTCGGCGGCCCGGAAGTGCTTTGAAAAAGCAATCCGCTTAAAACCCGATTATGTGGATCCCTACTATAACCTGGCCTGCGTTTCAGCCGCCGGGGGACAAGTGGAACAAGGCCTTCGATATCTGGGAAAGGCTATTTCCATGGATCCCGGTGTCAAAGGGTGGGCGCAGGAAGATCCGGACCTGGATCCGTTGCGGGGAAAACCTGAATTTGATGAGATAATTAAAAAATAGTAGGGCTCGTTCCCATGCTCTGCGTGGAAACGGTGCGAACAGACGCTGAGCGTCCTTATTACGTTCCCACGCTGAGCGTGGGAACGAGGGATGGTTATAAATCATGAGCTATCTTGAAAAATTTTGTTTTTTTTGTGTTGTTTGGGTGAGCATCGGGTGCTTCATGGCCCCCGCCCCGGCTTCGGGGGCCCGTGTGACAGGAGACAAGGGCGTGGCCCCTGCGATTCCCGCACAGGCCGTTCAAAACCGGAAACCCGCTTCGCCTACGCCCGTAAAGGCCCCGGTTCCCGTCCGGAAGGAAGAATCCAAACCGAAATCGGATGAGCCGGAACCTGCGGTGACCATCGATTTCGACCAGGTGGATATTCCCATTTTCATCAAGTTTATCAGTGAACTGACCGGAAAGAATTTTGTCATCGACAAAGGGGTCAGGGGCAAGGTGACGATTATATCCCCCAACAAGATCAGCGTGGGTGAAGCCTACAAGGTTTTTGAATCGGTCCTGGAAGTCCATGGTTTTACCACGGTGCCGTCAGGGAACATTATCAAGATCGTTCCTGCGGCGAGCGCCCGCACCATGAGCGTGGAAACCCGGCTGCAGAGGGAGACGCTCGATTCGGAAGACAAAGTGGTCACCCAGTTGATTCCCCTGCGGTACGCGGAACCCGACGAACTGAAAAAGCTGTTTGCGCCGTTTATCAGCAAGAGCAGCGTCATGGTTTCCTATCCCCCCACCCGAACCCTGATTGTCACGGATGTGCAGTCCAACATCAAACGTCTGATGGGTCTTGCCCGGGCCATTGATGTGGAAGGCGTGGGTGAGGAGATAACGGTCATTCCCCTGGAACATGCCGGCGCCGCCGCCCTGGCCAAATCATTGAACACGGTTTTCGCGCGGCAGGCCGTGAAGCGGAAACGCGCTGCGGGTCCCCAGACCGTCACCAAAATTGTGGCGGATGAAAGAACCAACTCGCTGGTTGTCGTGTCATCGGAAGACAATGCCGCCAAGATTCGAAAGCTGGTGAAGCTACTGGACAAAGAGGCGCCACGGGGCCAGGGCGACATCCATGTGTACTATCTGCAGCATGCCAATGCCGAGGATCTGACCAAGGTGTTGACCTCCCTTCCGTCCAAGAAATCAGAGTCTAAAAACAAGGGGAAGGCCCCCATTCTGTCCAAAGAAGCCCGGATTGTGGCGGACCCGGCCACCAATTCCCTAGTGATCATGGCGGACAAGGATGACTACCTTGTGCTGGAAGCCGTGATCCAGAAGCTGGATATCCCCCGAATGATGGTCTTCATCGAGGCCCTGTTCATGGAAGTGAACGTGGACAAGGAATTCAACCTGGGCGTGGAATGGCAAGGGATCAAAACGTTTTCCTACGACGGCAAAAACGCCGGGGCTTTTGCCGGTTCCAGCCCGTCCAGTTTTAGCACCCTGGGCGGCATTGCAAAAGGCGCTTTACCCAGTGGCTTTTCCATGGGGGTCATCAGCGAAGCCATCGAAATCGCCGGCGTCAAATTCCCCAACCTGGCGGCGGTGGTGAACGCCTACCAACAAGACCGGGATGTCCATATCCTTTCCACCCCCCAGATCCTCACCACGGACAACGAGGAGGCTGTGATCATGGTGGGGAAAAACGTCCCTTACCAGGTGCGCGATGAAACAACCAAAGCGGAGTTGGACTACAGCTCCTACGAGTACAAGGACGTGGGGGTGACCCTTAAGATCACCCCGCAGATCAGCCAGGAACGATTCGTTCGCCTCAAAATATACGAGGAAGTCACCCGGCTGGTGGATGACAGGGTGTTGAACACCACGGGACGTCCTGAAACCTGGAAGCGCCTGGCCCAGACCACGGTCATCGTCAAAGATGCCCACACGGTGGTGATCGGCGGGCTCATCGGAGACGAGACCACAACCACTGACTACAAGGTTCCCTGCCTGGGCGATCTTCCCCTGTTGGGCTGGATGTTCAAGGGTACCCGCAAGAAACACCAAAAAACCAACCTCTTTATCTTTCTGACGCCCCACATTATTCAGAACCCGGCTGAGGCCAGGAAGATCTACCTGGATAAAAAGGACCAGATTGATCGGATCAAGGAAGGGGTCATCAAGATGTATGATAA
>JAFCZI010000418.1 GCA_019314425.1 Deltaproteobacteria bacterium
AAAGCCTGGCAGGATACCATCAAACGTTTCGATCGGCGGTTTGATCATAATATGTTTAAAATCCAGGACAGCCTGATCAATAAAACATTCACCACAGCCCCGTACAGGGAGAAGGCTATCTTTGAGCCAAAGGCCCGGACCATCTATATCCTGCCGTTCAACCCGGACCGGATCATCCAGCACGCGCTGATGAACATCGTGGAACCGATATGGGACATCCTATAATGCTCCTGTCAAGAAAAACTTTCTGAAAATATAAGCACTGCAATAACAAACAGTTATAGCCTGTGGCATTTTTTTGATGTAGTTTAGCGTCGAGCCCATTCCGGACTTTTTGCAGTTATCAGTGAGCTTCTCACCTTTTGTGAACTTTACACCTTATCGTTACGTTTATCCGGCATGCTCGCCCTGCTGGGCTGCCACCAATCATCCCTTATCCAGGTTGTAAAGTTCAGTGAGAGGCCCAGTATTGTCCCTCACGAGATCCAAAAAGGTCTCAACGCCCATGATCGAGCTCTCTCACTGATAAACTTGCATACGCTTACGCTTTTATTTTTTAGGAGAAAAACCGCTCCAGAAAAAGCCTGTTCCTCCGACGTGCTATCCTTCAGGCCCATTCTCGGAACAGGCTTTTCTTCCGCTCCTTTGGGTGGTAAAAATTGGCATCAAGATGATGACACGGAATTATGAACACTCCTAAATTTTAAATATTCAGGATTAAAGGGTTCCTGCTTCTTCATTAAGGTCCACGCGATCACCAGGAGTTTAGCAGCCAGTTTGACTCTCATTTTCGTCTTAATGCCTCTTTCGCGGGATCTTTGGCGGAGTTTTTCCGTAAAGTATGCGACAAAGTATTGATTTCTCGAAGAAGCAACCAGGGCCGCCTGGTACAATGCATAACGGAGGTCGGCTTTGCCTTTTTTCGAGATCACTGCTGTGGCCCCCTTCGAATTTTTTCCGCTACGGCTTGCATTGAGATCCCAACCTGACAGCTTTACCACCTGTTTTGCATTATCAAACCGGAATGGGTTGCCGATAGCGCCCAAAACCTTCGATGAAATATCTTTGCCAAAACCAGGTATGGTGAGAAGATATCTGTATTCAGGGAAATTAAAGCAGATTTCTTCAATCTTTTCTTCCACTTCCGAAATTGATTCCCGGACATGTTGAAGCCCTTCCACCATCATTTTTGCCTCAAACTGAACAGCTCCCCCGGCATCACATCCAATGGATTCAAATGCCTTTTCCCAAATCAACTTCACGTGCTCCCGTTGTCCTATCGTGCGTTTTCCAGGGGCGACCAACCTAAGGAACTCTTCGTACTCCAGCCCTGCTATCAGAGAAGGTTCCAGGCACCATCTCACCACACCAAGGCTGCAACCTGCCATCCGGGAAAAGTAAGGGTCCAATTCAGGAAAATATTGAGCAAGCAAATGATTTCGGATTCGTACTCTGTTTCCGTGCTCCTGTTTTTTCAGCCGGCGTTTAAAAGACAGCAAGTTTCGAAGTTCACGAAGCGGCATAATCGGATATTCGTAAAACAAACATTTCCCCTGGGAAACCAAATCCGCCACATTGGCCGCATCTTTCGTATCATGCTTATCCCAACGGCCATCCAGTAATTCACGGTTTTTTTTGACGGCCGTGCCAGCCACAAGAACCACATCAAAACCGCATTTTATCAAATGCTCTCCCAGAGGTTTGTGGTAATTGCCTGTCGGCTCAAGACCAAATACCACCTTATCCAAATTATTCTTAACTTTGGCTGCTTCAACGTACGTGAACAATTTCTCATATCCCTGTAAATTGTTCAAAAAAACCAACCTCTTCAGAAGCGTTTTGCCCGTGGCTGTCCCCAAAAAAGCATGATGATTATCCTTGGCTACATCAATGCCTACAATCAAATGTTCATTGGATCCACGGATATCTTTCCTCAATTGACGGAAACTCTCCAGTCTGGTAGTATCTGCACCGTTCATTTGAAACCTCCTTTTTAAGTTAAAGTTGTTTCCCAAAGTGACTTCATCTTAACAGGAGGTTTCTTTTTCTGTTATGACTTAGATCAAAGTCATTTTTTTTATTTCCTGTACCCTTAGGGGTGTAACCCTTCGATGTTTTAATATATAACGTCCCTTGAGGTTCATATCACGGATGACGGTCCCGGCATGGATAACGAGACCCTCAACAGGATCTTTGAGCCTTTCTTCACCACAAAGCCGGTCGGCAAGGGCACGGGTCTG
>JAFCZI010000419.1 GCA_019314425.1 Deltaproteobacteria bacterium
GCCTGTTAATGAAGGGAATGCTGAAGATACTTATTTTCGGCATACAGAAGCCTTTGCACAGACCGGCAGTGTGGTTAGTTTTGCACAGAAGGTTGGGCATGAGGGGCGTGCTCTTTGGCCCTGCCCCGGTATGAAACCTATTGCTAGTATGGAAGAGTGAGGAAAAATATGGCTAGAAAAAGACGAACTCCCGAAGAAGCCAGTATTGATCCTTCAACGCAAGAAATGTTGGTTCTTGCTGAAGGTTTAGGACTTGGTACCGCTTTTACCCGCGCAGATGATATGGCAGCCTGCCCGATTGGCTCTGATGGTATGTGCTGCAAAATATGTAGTATGGGGCCCTGCCGTATTACCAAAGAGAATCAAACCGGCGTGTGTGGTGCCACGATTGATACTATTCAGGCTCGAAATCTAATTAGGGCTATCTCTGCTGGTGCAGCCGCGCACTCTGATCATGGGCGCGATATGGCATTTACCCTTAAAGCAGTTGCCAATGGTGAAACAGAAGGCTACGTCATTCGTGATGTTGCAAAATTACGCACATTGGCTGCTGGCTACGATATTCCCATTGAAGACCGCTCTCCAAATGAAATTGCTAATGAATTGGCTGATTTATATATATCTCAATTTGGGCAACAATTTGGACATGTTATTACTACAGAGCGCGCGCCAGAAAAACGTCAAAAGCTATGGGAAAAAGTAGGGGTCACTCCGCGCGGCGTTGACCGCGAAGTTGTTGAAGCCTTGCATCGCACCCATATTGGCGTAGATCAAGATGCGGAACATATTTTGCATCATGCTGTACGCATGGCTATTGGCGATGGTTGGGGCGGTAGTTTAATTGCTACGGATATTTCCGACATTCTTTTCGGAACTCCGGCACCCGTTTTAGGTCAGGCAAATTTGGGCGTATTGAAAGAGGATTATGTCAATGTGGTTGTTCACGGACATGAACCGACCCTCAGTGAAATGATCGTTGCTGCATCTCAAATGCCGGATATGATCGAATATGCTAAAGCGGCTGGTGCCAAAGGGATTAATCTTTCAGGCATCTGCTGTACAGCTAACGAAATTCTAATGCGTCAAGGTATTCCCGCCGCAGGAAATTTCTTGCAACAAGAGTTAGCCATTTTGACCGGTGCGGTTGAAGCGATGGTCGTAGATGTGCAGTGCATTATGCAAGCCTTGGTTAACTTAGCCGACAATTTTCATACGGAAATCATCACAACATCGCATAAAGCAAAGATCAAAGGGGCTACGCATATGCAATTTGATGAGCATAAGGCAATAACCATCGCCAAAGATATTTTGCGGCACGCGATTGATAATTTCAAGAATCGCGAAAAAGTGCAGATTCCTGATCACCGCACAGATTTGGTGCCGGGTTTTTCACACGAATATATTAACTATATGCTAGGTGGTTCTTATAGATCATCTTTCCGTCCGCTTAATGATGCTGTCATGTCCGGGCGTATTCGCGGTATTGCTGCTATCGTTGGTTGCAATAACCCCCGTAGCCAGCATGATCATCTTTTTGCTTATATTACTAAAGAACTCCTGAAACAAGATGTCCTCATCGTTGAGACTGGTTGTAGTTCAATTGCCTGTGCCAAGGAAGGATTATTGCTCGGCGAAGCTGGGCTGGATCAGGTTGGACCGGGATTGCGTGAGATTTGTGAAACCATCGGTATTCCACCTGTTTTACACATGGGTTCCTGTGTGGACAATGCCCGTATCCTAACCGTGTTGACCCAAGTGGTCGAAGAAGGTGGGTTAGGCGATGATATCGACCAAGTTCCCGCCGTTGGCTTGGCTCCCGAATGGATGAGTGAGAAAGCACTCTCCATTGGTACTTATTGTATGGCTTCGGGTGCTTATGTCATCTTCGGTGGATCATCTCCAGTAGAAGGCAGTGATCGGGTTCCCGAAAGCCTGCTTGTCGGTCAATTTATGATTGATGGTTGGGAGGAGCTCTACGGTGGCAAAATGGAATTCATCCCTGACCCCGACGAAACGATCAAAGCCACGCTGGAGCATATTGATAAAAAACGAGCCGACCTTGGCTTGCCAGAATATGATCCGAATCGCTTCGGAAAGAGCGGCGATGCTCGTATGCTGGAACTGGAGAAGCTCCCACTCGCAGAACGCCGTGAATCCATCTACGGCGCAGTAGCGGTATAGGAGGAGGAAAAATGTCAAAATATATTGCAACTCGTGCTCTACGCGGTGCTAATGCTCT
>JAFCZI010000420.1 GCA_019314425.1 Deltaproteobacteria bacterium
CTCAAACGTATGATCCCACGATGAAAACATTTTTGTAGTCATTGATTGATGTACTCTTAATGCCCAGTCTCTTATTTCAAATTCTTAGCCTGCTCAAAACCCGGACAATGCTGTGGTGTTGACATAATCGGCTCCTTTGATTCCAATGAATCGTTTGAATTGTGGACCTCTTCCGGACTTCTTTTCGGAAAAGCCCTTAACCCTTCCAAAGGCCATGAAGGGTGCAATACTCCCTCGCCGTAACCTGATCCGCCGTCACGTTGAAAGTGGCTTCGGGTGCGTCACCTGGTTTTAAAAACTGTCGATAAACCGAGCCATCGGCAATAATCTCAATCCATTCAATATGGTGTTTTTCCTCCATGGGATGCGCCACTTCGCCCACCTTGACCGTGACGCCGTCGGCGGTTTTTTCAACTACCGGTACGTGTTTTTCCTTGGCGGCATCAACGGTATTTTCCTTGAAAAGCTTCATGGGTTGACTACAACACACCAGCTCTCCCTGGCCGCCGTGCAGAACCTCAACAATGTTTCCGCACGCTTCGCACTTGTAAATTTCCATTTTTTCAGCCATAATACCCTCCCTTATCCTTAAGTTAGGTTTTTAATAGTTTTCACCCAGCAATTCAAAATAGGCCTGCGGATGGGCGCATGCGGGGCAGAGCTGAGGGGCTTCATTACTACCCGTGTGAACGTAGCCACAGTTTCTACATTGCCACACCTCTTCCGTGTCCCTTTTAAAGACTCGATCCGCCTCAATGTTTGCCGCCAGATCATTATAGCGTTTTTCGTGTTGTTTTTCAGCCACGGCGATAGCCGCAAAAACATCGGCAATGACTGAAAACCCCTCTTCACGGGCAATGGCCGCAAAGTCAGGATACATCTCCGTATGTTCGTGGTGTTCTCCGGCAGCCGATCCCTTGAGATTTTCAAGGGTGCTCCCGATGACACCTGCGGGAAATGCAGCAGAGATCTCCACATCACCCCCTTGGAGGAACTCGAACAGTCTCTTCGCGTGCTCCTTTTCCTGGTTGGCGGTTTCTTCAAAAACAGATGAGATCTGGGCAAAGCCTTCCTTTTTGGCTTTGCTGGCAAAGTAAGTGTATCGGTTTCTTGCCTGGGATTCACCGGCAAATGCCGTCAATAGATTTATTTCCGTTTGACTCCCCTTCAGGTCCATAGATGAATACCTCCTCTGGTTCAATAAGTGAAATGTTATGATTCCGAAACCGACCCGGGTCCCGCCAGCGGCTTGAACATCTTTCTCCGCGCGCCGCAAACAGGACATTTCCAATCTTCCGGCAGATCTTCAAAAAGGGTACCTTTCGGAATTTTGCCTTTCCGATCACCTCTATCAGGATCGTATATATAGCCACATGTTGGTGTCTGACACTGGTACATCTGCTCGGGTGTTGCCATTGATATGTTCTCCTTTATTGATGGCGCCGTAAAAAGTTCCCTCTACTGCGTTGCAGTGATTTTTCAGAATCTCAACATACTACATGTATGCCTACGATCCTGAAAAACCCCTACGCCTTGTATATGGAACTTTTTACAACGCCATCCGCAGATTGATTCGTGACTTTTTACGGGGCCATCATCATTTGAGAAAGCTGCATTCACTCCCTATCGGCATCGGTTTTCCACCATCCCTTTTTGATGTGAGCACGCTTCTCAGTTTCTGCCAGTTTTCTGATTTTGAAAGCGGAATCCCTCAGGACGCCGTAGAGAACACCGCAACCATTATCTTCCCGCACCATATCTCCTTCATCGGCGATTTTCAGCATCATCTCCGCAATAGAAATGGTATTTAAAATGGTTTCATCACACGGCCTCATCCTTAACACCCCCTGAAGGAAATAACTGAGAATGTTTTAAGCAGATTTCGTGCCAAACAAGCTGGATGGCGTCGTAAAAAGCCCCCACTACTGCGTTGCAGTGATTTTTCAGGATCTCAACATACTACGGGTATGCCCGACGATCCTGAAAAACCACTACGCCTTGTATCTGGAACTTTTCACAACGCCATCTGTAGATCGATTCGTGACTTTTTACGAAGCCATCAAACTTTCCGCACGCATGGGGGTAAGGGCCCTGCTTCGGGTCGCCTTTGACAGGGTCTATTCATGAAATCCATGGACATCAGGCGATCCATGATACAATCGTGTCTCAAAAAAACCCGAGATCTCTAAGCACCGGACATGGCGCGTTTCTTTAACCAGCTCGGTCGTGAAAATTATC